>JAPPFU010000092.1:842-12141 GCA_028875085.1 Chloroflexota bacterium | reverse complement strand
AGCGCGACGTGCACCATGCGCGAGTAGGCGACGAGCGTAACGTCCGCTCCGCGCCGCTTCACGTCCGCCGCGCCGAAGGGGATGGTGTAGTGCTCGTCGGGAACTTCGCCCTTGAGGCGGTAGAGCTGCGCGTGCTCGGAGTAGAGCACGGGGTCTTCCTTGGTGAAGGCTTCGCGCAGCAGGCCCAGGGCGTCGTAGGGCGTGGAGGGCAGGACGACGTGGATGCCCGGGAGCGTGGCGTACCACGGCTCCAGGCTCTGGGAGTGGGTAGCGGCGAGGCCCGCGCCGCCGCCGGTTACGGCGCGGTAGATGACGGGCGCGTTGAACTGGCCGCCCGACATGTAGCGCACCTTCGTCGCGTGGTTCACGATCTGGTCGATGGCCAGCAGGCTGAAGTTGATGGTCATAAACTCGACGACGGGGCGCATCCCGCCCATCGCAGCCCCCGCGCCCGCCCCTGCGAACACCGACTCGGCGATGGGCGCCTCGCGGATGCGCATAGGGCCGTACTTGTCCAGCATCCCCCTGGTAACGGCGTAGGCGCCGCCGTAGGCACCCACGTCCTCGCCCATGATGAAGACGCGGTCGTCGGCGTCGAGCGCCTCGGTCAGCGCCTGCGAAACGGCGTCGCGGTAGGTGATCTCGGCCATGACTAACCCCCGATGATGTCCGTCGCGAGTTCGGAGATGTCCGGCTCGGGGCTGGCATTGGCGAACTCCACCGCAGCCTCCACCTGCGCGTCCACCGCTGCATCGATGGTGTCCAATTCCGCCTCCGGCACACCCTCCTCGCTCAGCAGGTAAGCGTGGAAGCCGGGCACAGGGTCACGCTTTCGCCAGAGCGCCTCCTCCTCCTTGTGGCGGTACTCGGCGGGGTCGGACATCGAGTGGCCGCGGAAGCGGTAGGCGAGCGCTTCGACGAAGTAGGGCCCCTTGCCCGCGCGCACGTGCTCGTAGACATCCAGCATCGCCGAGCGCACGGCCAGCACGTCCATGCCGTCGATCTGCATCGACGGTATGCCGTAAGGCTCGGCCATCTTGTAGATGTCCTTCGCGGCGAGCACTTCGGAGACGGGCGCGCCCATCCCGTAGAGGTTGTTCTCGCAGAAGATGACGATGGGCAGGTTCCAGATGGCAGCGAGGTTCATGCCCTCGTGGAACTCACCCTCGTTCAGTGCGCCGTCGCCGATGAAGCAGAGGACCAGCGAGCCGTCGCCCCGATGGGCGCATGCCATGGCCAGCCCGACGCCGAGGGGAATCTGGCCGCCGACGATAGCGTAGCCGCCCATCATGTTCACGGAGCCGTCCATCAGGTGCATGGAGCCGCCCTTGCCCTTGGACGACCCCGTGGCGCGCCCGAAGAGCTCGGCCATGGCCGCGTTGGGGTCCATCCCCCGCGCGAGCGCGTGGCCGTGGTCGCGGTAGTGGGTGATGACGTAGTCGTGCGGCTGCATGATGGGAATTGCGCCCGCGGCGATGGCCTCCTCGCCGATGTACAGGTGCAGGAACCCGCGGATTTTGCCGCGCATGTACTGCTGCGCGCACGCCTCCTCGAACACACGGATCAGCTTCATGTGGCGGTACAGGTCGAGGAGCTCGGTCTTGCTGACTGCTGCTGCTACCTTCATCTCAGGCCCTCTCGTCTCGCTGGGCGGCTTGGGGCGCGCCCGCGCAAAGTTAGACGTGGACTGCCTTTCCGTCGGCGGCCAGCGCCGCTTCCTTGATTGCTTCCGAGATGGTGGGGTGGGCGTTAACCACGGCCCCCACTTCGAGGCTGGTTCCTTCCATGATGCGGGCGAGGCTCAGCTCGCCGAGCAACTCCGTAACCTCGGCGCCCAGCAGATGAGCGCCGACGATCTCACCCGTCTGCGCGTGCACAAGCACCTTGGCGAAGCCCTCCGCCTCGTTTAAGGCGAGCGCCTTGCCGTTGGCGCCCAGGGGGAAGCGGCCCACTTTAACCTCGACGCCCTGCTCCGCCGCCGCCTGCTCCGTCAGCCCGAAGCTGGCGACCTGGGGGTTGCAGTAGACGGCGTTGGGCATCGCTTGGTAGTCGAGCGGGAAGGGCTCCTCCCCGGCGATGAGTTCGGCGACGTAGACGCCCTGGGCCTGCGCTACGTGCGCCAGCGGCTTGATGCCGGTGACGTCGCCGATGGCGTAGAGGCCGGCGCCGCTGGCGCGCAGATGCTCGTCCACCTTGACGAACCCGCGCTCCAACTGCGCGCCTGCCGCCTCCAGGCCCAGCCCGTCGGTGTTGGGCTTGACGCCTACGGCCACCAGCACGCGGTCGAAGCCCGCATCGCGCTCGCCCTCGGGCGTGGCCATCGTTACCGCGGCTCCGTCCTTAGTAGGCCGGACGCTGCTGCTCTTGGTGTTCGTGAGGAACTCGATGCCCTGGCGCTCCAAGTAGCGGCGCAGGAAGCGGGTAACCTCAGCGTCCTCGCCGGGCAGGATGGCGGACTCCGCCTCGACGACGGTTACCTTGGCGCCGTAAGCGGCGTAGACGTAGGCGAACTCGACGCCGATAGGCCCCGCGCCCACGATGCAGACGTGGGCGGGCACGTCGGTCTGGACGATGGCCTCCTGGTAAGTTACGACGCGCTCGCCGTCGATCTCAAAGCCTGGGAGGGGGCGAGGGCTTGCGCCGGTGGCGACGATGATGTTCTTGGCCTCGAGGCGCTGGTCGCCGACGGCGACGGCGTTGGGACCGTCGAGGACGGCGTCGCCCATCACCACCTCCACCTTCGCCTTGCGCAGCAGTCCCTGCACGCCCCTGGTGAGGCGCTCGACCACCTCGCGGCTGCGCCCGACGCCGGCGGCATAGTCCGCCTCCACCCCGGAGACGGCGATGCCGTAGTCGCCGGCGCTGTTGATCAGGGAGAGCACCTGCGCGTTACGGATGAGCGCCTTGGAGGGAATGCATCCCCAGTTGAGGCAGACGCCGCCCACGGCCTCCCGTTCCACGATAGCGGTGGAGAGACCCAGCTGGGCGGCGCGGATGGCGGCAACATAGCCGCCGGGGCCGGCGCCGATGACGACAAGGTCGTACGCTGTCATAGAAGCAAACTTAGCTTTGCGGTCTTCCCGGCTTTGGATAGGCGGCGGCGCTTCCATGCGTTGCGCCACAGCGCTCCGCCGAAATCGGAGTATAGCCTACCTTGTGGTTGCCGTAAACGCACCTGGCAAGCCGATCGCAAACCGGTGCCGTCCATCGACAGGTTAGCTGCCAACCTATAGACATCGCCTATATCTTCTTGGATAGTGGGCACCCGACTCACGCGGTCTCCGGCGCGACTTCGAAGAGCGGCAGCCCCTCGACCGCCGCCTCTCCCGCCAGCGCAGAAGCCCGCGCGCCGGGGCGCAGTGCGCCGGGCAGCGCGTAGGCCGCGCCCATCACGAGCGGCCCCTCGTCCAGCCGGAGCACGACGACGTACAACACGCGCGCGGCGTCCGCCCCCGCGTGGCGCTCCATCAGGCTGTAGACGCTCCCGCCGCCGCTCGCGTCTCGCCATTCGAGGTCGCCGGAGTCGCAGGCGGCGCACGCCCGCGCGCCGTAGGACTGCCACGCCCCGCACGCCGAGCAGCGCGGCAGCGCGAATCGTTCATCGGCGAAGGCTCGCCAGAACTCAGGCCCGGGAAAGGTTGAGCCATTGGCGCGCGTCATAAGCGAAATGTAGCACGCGGCGGACGCGCTACAATGGGAATATGGAAGGACTGCCCGACCGCTCGCGTGAGGACGAACGGCGCATGGCCTACGCGGTGCGCAACACCGTCGTGGTGCGCCCGCCCCGGCAGATGCTGGCCACCTTCGGCGCTACCTCCATCAGGTACTACCTCGTAACGGAGCCCGCCTACCGCGAGATCGACCCAGGCGGAGCGGACGACGTGGTCATCCGCGAGGGGCTGGTGAAGGCGGAGCGCCCCCGCGTCGTTACGCCCCACTACATGATGCAGCACGAGGGCTTTGGCGACCACGCCCGCGACTACCTGAGGCGCTTGGCGAGCGAGCGCGGCGGCGACGCGCCTGGCTTGCTCTACGCCTACAAGAACGAGGGCATGCGCATGAACATCGCCTCCGGCGGCCTGAGCGAGGTGGCAGACCGCCTGAAGCGGCGGCTGGACCGCGAGGGCAAGGGCTTGGAGGCGGTCATCAAAGGCGTCGACGAACTGTGGGACGTGTCACTGATGAAGTTCATCTTCGAGCTCACCTCGGCGTCGGTGCGGTCGAACGTGGCGGAGATGAACGCGCGGGGGTTGCTGGAGATGGAGGACGGCACGCCGCGCGATGCGCGGGAGGGCATCGAGCGTATGCTCGCGGACGTTAAGCAAGGCAACGCCGACCCCTCGGACGCGCACCGCGAGATGGAGCGTTGGGGCGTGTTCGACCAGTACGAAGACCGCTTTCTGTCTCTCTTCAAGAAGCGTTAGGCGCCGCGCGGCCATGCGCTTCCTGTTCGACCCCAAGATCAAGCATAGCGGGCGGCGCTACCTTTGGCAGGTGTCGCTGGCGACCGTCTCTCTGTTCGCCGTGGTGTTCGTGGAGGAGTTGATCACCGGGCAGATTGGCGGCCAAGCGGTGATCGTGGCGGCCATCGCGTCGACCGCCTTCTTGCTCTTCATCTGGCCCCACAGCCGCCCTTCACATCCGCGCAATGTCTTGGGCGGCCACGCCCTAGCGCTGGGCGTCGGCGTGCTGTTCGCGCTGTTCGGCGATACGGAGACGTGGCGAGAGACGGCGGGCGGCGGGGCGGCGTTCTACTTCGCGCTGTTCGCGGCGGCGAGCGTGGGGCTTTCGATGTTTCTGATGGCCGCCACGAGCACGGAGCATCCGCCTGCAGCCGGCACCGCCTTGGGCGTCGCCGGCTCCCCGATCACGCTCGACCTTCTGCTGTTCGTGCTGCTGGGCGTGCCGGTGCTGGTCGCCGTCTATCTCGTCTTCAGACGCCGCCTGGTCAATCTGTACTGAGCGCCCGCCCCGCGTGTCGCGTCATAGGGACAGGTTTCAAACCTGTCCCCGCCATTACCGCGCCAGTTCGTCCCAGGAGAGCGGGTCGGACGGCGGCGGAGCGCCGGGGCGGGGAAGGTGAGCGGCGGTCAGCAGGGGCGGCTCCGGCAGCGGGAGGAGGCCGTCGGCGGTGCTGGGGTCGAAGCCCGCCAGGCGCGCGTTGCCTATCCCTTTCGCCAAGCCGACGACGCGGAAGCCGCCCAATCCGTCCAGATCGGCGAGGGCATCGACGGCGTCCGCGTTGGCGCGACGCTCGGCGGGGCGCAGCCCGGAGCGTGCGAGGACGCGCGTCCGCGCCTCGGCGAGACCCAGGTTGCGCAGGAATTCGGCCTGCGACACGTCGCCCGCCAGGGCCAATCCCGCGTCGGCCGCCTCGCGTTTGAGCGTCGTCAACTCCACGTGCGCGCCCATGTCCTGCCGTCCCACCAGGCGGAAGGGATCGGCGCTCACGGTGTGTTGGTAGTAGCAGCGCAGCGTCCCCCGCGCCCGCGACGGCGCATAGTAGTCGCGCGCCTCGTGGCCGTAGTCGATCAGGAGCGCCCATCCGCGCTCGAGGGAAGTGGCGAGACTGCGTAGCCAATCGCCGAGCGCAAGGTTCACCTCCGCCGTCTGCCCCTGGCCGAGGCGGACGCCGAGGGCGTCCAGGCGTGCGGCGAGGGCGGGGCTTGAGAGTGGGCCGAGGTCGGCGGTCAGCGCGCCGCCGGCGCCGGCGGCGGCATAGACCTCGCGCAGCGCGCCGTCCTGCATCGTGACGCGGTGGACGGGCATGGCGTCGAGCAGTTCGTTGGTGAGCACGACGCCATGCAGTCCGCGCACCGGCAGCCCGGCGGACAGCGCCCACGCAAGCCCAAACGCTCGCGCCGGAGGCGGGCGCAGGTCAACGCCCAAGTAGCGGAGCGTTGGCAGCGCGGCCAGCACGTCGGCGGCGAGGCGCCCGTCGCCCGCGCCTGCCTCGACGACCGCGAAGCCCGGGGGCGAGCCGAGCAACCGCCACGCCTGCTCCGCCTGCCGCGCAAGCAGCGCTCCGAAGAGGGGATGGACGTGGGGTGAGGTGTAGAAGTCGCCGCTTGCGCCGAGCGGATTGCGCGCTGAGGCGTAGTAGCCCCCGTTGGGCCAGTAGAGCGCGACCGCCATGAACTCGGCGAAGGTGATGCGCCCGCGATCGGCAATGCGCCTGCGCGCCTCGCCCTCAGCGCCCGTTGCCTCCCGCGCCACGCCGAAAACGGGAGCGGCCTCCCTAGCCCCCAGCGTAGACGGGGATCTCTGTCTTGACCCTCTCGGCCGCCTCCTTGCCGGTAACGAGCCAGCCCTCGCCGCGCGCGTACTGGTTGCACATCTCGATCCACATGCGCGGGAAGAGGTCGGGCTGGTAGAGCGGCGTGGGCTTGTGCTGGCCCATGCGCTTCTCGAAGTTGGTGTTGTCGCGCACCATGGACTTGTCCTGGTCGTTGAAGTGGCCCTTGCGCATCGGGCCCGCCCACAGGTTGTACCAGAGGGTTACCCACGCGCGGTGGAGGATGTTGCGCGGGAAGTGCGCGCTGACCTGCATGTAGAGGTAGTGGTCTTCGTTGATAGCGATGTACCACTCGTAGTAGACGGCGCCGTTCTTGGGGAAGTGGCGCACGCGCAGGTAGCCCGGCAAGGAGATACCGATGTACTTGATGCCCTCGACCTCGGTGGAGGTGCCGCGCGCGGCGCGGCGGTTGGGCGGGCGGATGAAGCGCCACGGGCGCGTCGGCGGCCAACTGCCCAGCTTGCCGAACTCCTGCTTCCAGTTGAAGTCCTTGGACGTCTCCAGCAGGTACATGCGATTGTCGGTGGGGCAGCGTTCCTGGAGCTCGGAGGAGTGGGAGGAGTTGCCCTGCCCCAGCTTGTGGAGCTGGAGCGCGATGGCGTCGCGGTGGAGCATGAAGAAGTGGCCGCCCGCGGAGCCCTCGGCATGGTGGCGCCAGTTGCCGTAGACCTGGCGGTAGCGCACCTTCAAGCTCGCGTCGGGGCGCAGCAGCAGCGCGGGGATGTCCTCCTCCAGCGGCGCTGGCGCTCCCCGCCCCATCCACACGAACACCACCCCGTTGCGCTGCTCCGTGGGGAAGACGCGGATGCGCACCTTGCCGACCACAGGCGAGTCGGGGCCGTCGGTCAGCGCCGCGACGCACGCGCCGTTGCGCAGGTCGAACGTCCAGCCGTGGAAGCGGCAGGCCAGTGTGTCGGTGCCGGGGAACTCGTCCTTGCCGAGGGACATGCGAGCGCCGCGGTGCGGGCACTCGTCTTGGACGGCGAACACCTTCTTGCCGCGGCGGACGAAGGCGATAGGCTCGCCGAGGAGAATCATGCGCTTGGGGTGCCCGCCGATGTCGTGCTCCGGCAGCGCCGGGTACCAGTAGTTCCTGAAGCCCAGCACCGCGCGGTTGTAGGGCGTGTCGCTGGTGTCGGTAGAGGCCGACGCCGCGTTCTCGCGCTTCTCAAAGACGGCCATGCTCACTCCTCCCCGGGCGCGGAGCGGTGGCCTATCCCGCCGCGAGCGCCAGGATGCAAGGCACGATACGCAGGGCGCCCCGGCGCGTCAAGCGCCTGGAGCGGCGGGCGCGGGCCGGGGACTGCGCCTGCGCGGGGGGCGCGCGAGAAGGAAGAAGACGGCGCTGACGCCCGTCGCCGCGCCGAGGATGACGAAGGGCAGTTGATAGCTCCCCGTTTGGTCGAAGAGGAAGCCCGCGAGCAGCGGCCCCGTCACCGTCCCCAGCTGCACCACCAGCGACGAGACGCCCATCACCTTGGCGAAGTTGCGGCGGCCGTAGTAGTCGGCGCGGATGGCCGTCATCAGCGGGCCGCGCGTCCCCCACGCCAGGCCATGCAGGAGCGCCGCCGCCACGATGACGGTCGGTGCGGTGGCGTAGGCAAGCGCCAGCATCCCCAGGGCGTGCCCCAGCATGCACGCTGCCGCGAGCATCCGTTTCGAATAGCGGTCGCCGAGGAAGCCGCCGCCCAACTGACCCAGCGTGCTGGTGAGCGTCAGCGCCGTAACGAGCGATGCCGCGCTGGTCAGGCTCCATCCCAGGTCGCGCAGATGGAGCACCAGGTGCACCTGAATGCTCGACACCACCAGCAAGGCGGCGCCGTGGCCGATGGAGATGAACCAGAAGGAGGGGTCGCGCACCGCCTCCCGCAACAGGAAGTCGTCCTCGGCTAACCGTGCGCCGCCTCCTGCGCCTACCGCCCGCTCCTCCTTGGCCGCGCCGTCGGGCAGTTGTCCGCGATCTTCGGGGCGATGGACGAACAGCGACGACAGGGGCAGGCCGATGGCGAGGATGGCGATTCCGGCGATCAGGAAGGTTGCGCGCCATCCGAACGCCTGGAGCATCCACGCCACCACGATCACCAGCGCGCCGCCGCCCAAGCCCAGGCCCGTTTGGGCGATGCCCATCGCCATCGCCCGCTTGCGGATGAACCAGTTGGCGACGGAGGTGTTCAGCGTCAGAAACCCCGCCAGACTGGCGCCCACGGCCAGCAGCAGAAACGCGGCGTAGAAATGCCACAGGGTTTGGATGGCGCTCATCAGCATGAAGCCCACGCCGAACAGCACCACGCCGACGCGGATGTTCAGCATCGGCCCGAACCTGTCCACCGACCATCCTTGCAGCGGCCCCAGCAGTCCGCTCTCCACCCGCGCTAGCGCGAACGCCCCGGATATGGACGTGCGGCTCCATCCGAAGTGCGCCTGGAGCTGATCGGCGTACGCGCCGAACGACAGGAAGAAGAGCGACCCCTGGAGCGCCTGCATCGCCCACGTGCCCACGACGATCCACCAGCCGTGAAACATGCGGCGCGGATGGGGCAGCGAAGTAGAGAAGCGAAGGCGGCTCAAGGGCTAGCCATGCTACCACCAGCCCGCGCGGTTTCCGTTCGCCCTGAGGAGAATCGAAGGTCGAACGGAGTAGGGCGGCAGAGCGGCTCGAGGGCTGCCGCGCGCTGCGCTGTCCGGGTCAGCGGCCCAGGCGTTCGAGGCTGAGACTGAGGCCGGCGCCCGCCTCTTGCATCTCGTCCACGTAGAGCCGCCAAGCCGCGTCCAGCGCCTCGCGGCCCTCCTCCGTCTCCATCCGCAGCGCGCGGTCAGCGGCGCCGCTGAAGCGGCGGAAGGCGGTGTTGCGCATCTGATCGTAGGCGCGCACGGCGGCGTTGAGCGCCTGGCGCTGGTCGGCGTCCATCCCCTCTCCCGCTGCGTGGAGTCGCTTTGGCAGACTAGCACACCGCTCGCGGCTATAATCGCGCCGCCCATCCCCGGCCCGTCAGGAGCGCGGCATGACACAACCCCACACTCCCCCCGGCGTTACCCGCCAGCCCATCGAGCGCAACCTCGCCATGGAGTTGGTGCGCGTCACCGAGGCGGGTGCCATGGCCGCCGCCCAGCACATGGGAATGGGGGACAAGGAGCTCGTCGACCAGGCCGCAGTAGACGCCATGCGCTTCACTCTCGAAGGCATCAGCATGGACGGCGTCGTGGTCATCGGGGAGGGAGAGAAGGACGAAGCGCCGATGCTCTACAACGGCGAGCGCATCGGCGACGGCACGCCCCCCGACGTGGACATCGCCGTTGACCCCATCGACGGCACAACGCTGCTGTCCAAGGGCCTGCCGGGCGCTATCTCCGTCATCGCCATGGCGGGGCGCGGCATGATGCATGTGCCCGAAGGCGTGTTCTACATGGACAAGATTGCCGTCGGCCCCGAGGCGGCCGGCGCCATCGACCTCGACGCGCCCGTAGCCGACAACTTGAACGCCGTCGCCCGCGCCCTAGGCCGCAAGATAACGGAGGTCACCGTCATCGTCCTCGACCGCGCGCGCCACCAGAGCCTCATCGAGCAGATTCGCGCCACAGGCGCGCGCATCAAGCTCATCTCCGACGGTGACGTCATCGCGGGCATCCAGGCCGCCCTCCCCGACACCAGCGTGGACGTGCTTATGGGCATCGGCGGCGCGCAGGAGGGCGACGTCGCCGCCGCGGCCATCCGATGCACCGGCGGCGCTATCCTCTGCCGCGCGTGGCCGCGCACCGACGAGGAGCGCGAGCAGTTGGCGGAAGCGGGGGTGGACCTCGCCCGCGTCTACGACACCGGCGAGTTGGTGGGCGGCGAGGACGTGTTCTTCGCCGCGACGGGGGCGAGCACAGGCGAGGTGCTGAACGGCGTGCGCTTCACCTCTAACGGTGCAACGACGCAGTCCTTGGTTATGCGCTCGCGCTCCGGCACGCTCCGCTGGATCGACTCCGTCCACGACTTCACCCGCCTGGACAAGATTCGCTACCAGTAGGGGGCGTCCAGATGCGCCCCTCCAGCGAGTAGGGCGCATCAGTGTCTTGTTGCAAGCTGCGGAGATCTGCGGCGTGAGCGCTCATTTTAAGCGCGGAGATTCCCGCGTCGAAGGCATGCTCGTTGCCAATCATGAAGTCTCGCCAGTGTTGCTCGATATGCCTGTACTTCTCCGACGCAAGGTATGCCTGGCGAGAGTCGCGTCCTGTGATCTTCCCATTGTTGATGACCTCGTTGATGCCCTCTGTCGTGTAAAAATAGCGAGGGTATATCTCTATCACTATAGGCTGGCCGTTCGATGCCGCATCGAACGGCCAGATAGCGGCTCCGGCATTTCGCAGGTTTGCCAGGAAGGGCAAGCCCCTGATAGAGCCGGTTCCAACGGTGCCCGCTCCATACACTTTGAACACCGACTGCGGGCGGAAGCCGCTATCGCGGAGGTCGTCGTCGGTTTTCCGAAACTCGGAGTAGGCATTCAAGCTCACCGGTCGTTTTTGGTATCGACCTTTCCGGCCCCAGAAGGGCCACGTGTTGCCGTCCAACCAAGTCTCGCCTTCTTTGGCTGCCAATTCCCAAAAGGCAGATGCCCTCTGCCGTTTTCGGCGTTGCAGATACCACGCTGGGAACGAGAACGCGAAGTCCATCCCGATGGCCAACTCGCCGCCCGATTTGATTTCCTGCATCAGCAGCCCGATGACCTCCTCTCGGACGAGGCCATTCGTAACGCGGGTAAGGGAGCCGCCCTCGGCAATCGCTAGCGCGATACCCTGCAGTTGAAGCGCGTCGCTTTCGGCCCCTGACCAGTCCACCGCGATGCATTTCATCGTGGCTCCCTCATTCGCGCGGCTCTAGAGCGCGCTCGCCGCCGCTTACCCCGCCGCTACCGGCGCGTACTCGCCATGGGGGGGGGCGGGGGGTTCGCCGGCCCCGCCGCCGTTAGGGGCCGGGGCCGCCCGGGCCTTGAACGCCGTTCCCCCCCCCCCCCTATAGCGCGG
>JAPPFU010000092.1:0-832 GCA_028875085.1 Chloroflexota bacterium | reverse complement strand
TCCCCGTTGCACATACCCGCGCGTCCGGGGGGTGTGGGGGTTACTAGGGGGGGGGGGGGGGGTGGGGGGGGGGTCGCGGGGGGGGGGGGGTGGGGGGGTGGGGCGGGCGGGGGGGGTGGTGGGGCGGCCGGGGGGGGGCGCGGGGCCCGGGCCGGCCGCGACGTTCTCCGCCTTGCCCGCCCACGCCTTCTGCGGCGCCGCTTGGAGGCCGCGGCCGTAGGAGTAGGAGAGCTCCCACGGCGCGCCCTCCGCCTGGGCGAGGCGGTTGATGGCGTCTAGGTTCACCGTCGCCTCCTCGTCGCCTTGGCCGCCGGAGAGGAATACGATGCCCGGGACGGCGGCGGGGACGGTCTGCTTGAAGCAGGCGACGGTCCGGCGGGCGACCTCCTCGGCGGGGGCGCGGTCGGAGGCCTCTTTGCCCGAGAGCACCATATTGGGCTTGAGCAGCGTTCCTTCGAGCGCGACGCGCTGCTCGGCCAGTTGGCGGAAGACCTCGCGCAGCGTGCGCGTCGTCGCGTGGTAGCAGGCGTCGATGGAGTGGGCGCCGTCCATTAACACCTCCGGCTCCACGATGGGCACGATGCCCGCCTCCTGGCAGAGGGCGGCGTAGCGGGCGAGCGCGTGGGCGTTCACGCCGATGGCGTAGTCGGTGGGCAGGCCGTCGCCGATGAAGATGGTGGCGCGCCACTTGGCGAAGCGCGCGCCAAGTTCGCGGTACTCCGCCAGGCGCTCGCGCAGGCCGTCCAGACCCTCCGTTACGGTCTCGCCCTCGGCGCCGGCGAGGTCCTTCGCCCCCGTGTCCACCTTGATGCCGGGGATGACGCCCTGGTCT
>JAPPFU010000130.1 GCA_028875085.1 Chloroflexota bacterium | reverse complement strand
GCTTCGAGGCGCTCCACCGTCTCCTGCAACTGGGTGAACGCCGCCTCAAAAGAGGGTTCGTTGGGGTTGCCCGCCATCGTTCCTCGCTGTTCTGCCTTTGCTCGGTGGGCGCTTCGCGGCCTTCGACGCCGATTCGTCCGGCAACGCCTGCGCGTCGAAGGAGCCGTCGCGCAGTGTAGCGCGGACGACGTCGCCAGGCGATACGCCGCTGACGGAGGCGACGGGCGCGCCGCTCGCGGGCACTGAGAGCGCGGCGTAGCCGCGTCTGAGAACGCCCGCCGGGTCGAGCGCCGCAAGCGCGGCGCGCGCCTCGGCCAGCGCGCCTTGGCGCTGCTTGACCAGCGCATCCAACGCGCGCCGCGCCAGCGCCAGCGCCTCGTCCACCCGCTGGCGCATGCCGTTTATGTCCGGCTTGCGGCGCTCCAGCCGCGCCTCGATCTGCTCCAGCCGGTTCGCTTGGTCGGCGAGGGCTTGGCGCAGCGCGGCGCCCGCGCGGTTAGCGAGGCCGTCGGCGATGGCGGCGAGTTCGCGCGCGTCGGGCGCCGCGCGCACTGCCGCGTCCGTCGGCGTCAACGCGCGCACGTCCGCCACGAAGTCGGCGATGGTGGTGTCCGTCTCGTGGCCGACGGCGCTCACGACGGGCACGGCGCTGCCGAAGATGGCGCGCGCCACGATTTCCGTATTGAAGGCGGCGAGGTCTTCCGCTGCGCCGCCGCCGCGCCCCACGATCATCACGTCCACGTCGCCCGCTGCGTTCAGCGCCGCGATGGCGCGGACGATCTCTCCCGGCGCGGCGTCGCCCTGCACCGACGCGGGCGCGAACACCACCTCCGCCAAGGGATAGCGCCTGGCGAGCGTTTGCACAACGTCGTGGTAGGCCGCGCCGGAAGGAGAAGTGACGAGACCGACGCGCTTTGGGAAAGGCGGCAGGCCGCGCTTGCGCGTGGGGTCGAACAGACCCTCTTCCTCCAGCTTCATCCGCAGGAGTTCGAGGGCCATCGCCTCCGCGCCCAAGCCGGCGGGCATCACCGCGTCGACGTAGAGTTGGATCTCGCCTCGGGCGGCGTACACGCCTACGCGTCCGTGGGCGTTCACCTTCGCGCCGGCGGCCAGGTGCTCGGCGCCCCGCGCGCTGCGGTTGGCAAACAGCACGCAGCGGAAGGAGGAGTTGCCGTCGCCATCGCGCAGCGTGAAGTAGGCGTGGCCGGAGGCGGGGCGGCTCAGGTCGGACAGCTCGCCGGTCAGCCACAGGTCGCGCAATTGCGGGTCGCCCGCGATGCGTTCGCTCAGGTAGTCCACCAACTCGCGGACGGTGTAGACGGGGGAAGAGGTGGACATGGCGGCGGCTGCGCGGTGAGCGGAGCGGGGCGCCCGCGCCGCTCGGGCTAGGTCACCCGTGTTACGTAGGCGCCGGTGCGCGTGTCAACGCGGACAACGTCGCCCGCGTTGATGAAGAGCGGTACGGTCACCACCAGTCCGGTCACCGTGGTCGCGGGCTTGGTTCCGCCGCTCTGAGTGTCGCCGCGATGCGCCGGGGGCGTTTCGGCCACTTCTAGGTCGGCGGTGGTTGGCATCTCCACGCTCACCGGGGCGCCTTTGTAGAAGATCAACTGCACCGCCGCCTGGTCGACCAGGAACTTGGCTTCGCCTCCGACTACGCTTGCGCCCACTTCGTACTGGTCGAATGTCTCCGAGTCCATGAAGTGGAACGCTTCGCCGTCTTCGTACAGGAAGTTCGCCTCGCGCGTCTCCACTTCCGCCCTGCGCAACTCCATGCCGTAGCCGGAGAACTTCCGCTCGACCAGTTGGCCGGTGAGGATGTTGCGCAAGCGGATGGTGTAGGTCGGCGCGCGCTGCTGCATCTTCTGCTGGCTGTACTCCTCCACGCGGTATGGCGCGCCGTCTATCTCGACGGATAGGCCCCGGTGGAGGTCTCCGAAGTTCACAACCATATGCTGCTACACCTCGACGACGCTGCGTTTGTGCGCGGCGGTCAGCACGCGCGCGCGCCCGTTCTCCATGACGACCAGGTCCTCGATGCGGACGCCGCCCCAACCGGTTACGTAGATACCTGGCTCCACGCTGAACACCATCCCGTCCTCGATTACCTGCTGGCTGGAGCTCGGCCCGACGCGCGGGAACTCGTGGACGGCGACGCCGATGCCGTGCCCCAGGCTGTGGCCGAAGTCGGCGCCGTGCCCGGCGTCCTCGATGATGGCGCGGGCGACGCCGTCCACCTCTTGCCCCGTCATACCCGCGCGCGCGGCCTCCTCGGCCGCCTCTTGCGCGGCCAGCACGATGTCGTACACCTTGCGGAACTCCGCGTCCGGCTTGCCCAGCACGAAGGTGCGCGTGATGTCGCTGCAATAGCCCTGATAGAGCGCGCCCGCGTCTATCGTTACTCCGTCGCCGGGCTCGATGCGGCGGTCGCTGGGCTTGTGGTGCGGCTTGGCGCCATTGGGTCCGGAGGCGACGATGGTGTCGAAGGAGAGCGCGTCGGCGCCGTTCTCGCGCATCGCCTTCTCCAACTCCCACGCAACCTCGCGTTCGGTGATGCCCGGCCGCAGCGCAGCCCCCGCCGTCTCCACCGCAATGTCCGCGATGCGGATAGCCTCTTCGAGCAGGCGCACCTCCACCGGCTCCTTCACCGCCCGCAACTCCTCCGCCATCGACCCGGTGGGCGCAAGCTCGCGCTTGGGGCGCTTGCCCTTCAGCGCTGCCCGGACGGCGTTGTAGAAGCCGACGGTCATGCCCTCCGGCTCGAACCCGATGCGCGCCGCCCCGGACTCGGACGCCGCCTCCACCAGCCAGCCGAGGCCGATGCCGACGCGCACGACGCGGTAGTCGGGCGCTTGGAGTGCCGCCTGCTCCGTGTAGCGGAAGTCGGTCGCCAGCATCGCGTCGTCTTGCGTTACCCACAGCCACCCCGCCGAGCCGCGGAAGCCGGACAGATAGTAGCGGTTCTCGGGCGACGTGATGAGGAAGGCGTCCAGGCCCTCCTCGGCCATCTTGGCGCGCAGGCGGTCGATGCGGGGCTGCATGCTCATGCGCTGCCTCCTTTGTTGGCGCGGTCGATGAAGTAGTCCATTGCCAGAACGTAGCCCTGGACGCCCAAGCCCGTAATCTGTCCCGTCGCCACGCTAGCCAGGTAGGAGCGCTGGCGGAATCTCTCTCTCGCGTGAATGTTGGAGATGTGCACCTCGACCACCGGAACGGAGAGGGCGGCGACCGCGTCGCGCAAGGCGATGCTGGTGTGCGCCAGCGCGCCCGGGTTGATGATGACGCCTTGCGATTCGGGCGCTTTCGACTGGAGGCAGTCGATAAGGGCGCCCTCGTGGTTGGATTGGAAAAAGTCCAGCACCAGGCCCACCGCGTCGCCGTACTGACGCATCCGCGCCTCCACGTCCGCGAGCGTGTCGCTACCGTAGATGTCGGGCTCGCGCTGCCCCAGCGTATTCAGATTAGGCCCGTTGATTACCAGGACGCTCATAGCGGCTCCGCGCTAGCCGGAGGGGGAGTTGCGGGCCAGGGGGTGGGCGTTCATGTAGACCCGCCTCGCCTCGCCTCGGCTTACGTGAGTGTACACCTGGGTCGCCACCGGCGTTGAGTGGCCGAGCAGCTCCTGGACGATGCGCAGGTCGGCGCCGCCGTCCAGTAAGTGCGTCGCGTAGGTGTGGCGCAGGACATGCGGATGGATGCGCTTGTCCAGCCCCGCGCGCGCCGCGTAGGAGCGCACCATGCTCTGCACGCTGCGCTGCGATAGGCGTCCGCCGCTCGCGTTCAGGAAGAGTGCGCTGCCGTCCGCGCCGGCGCGCGCGAGTGCGACGCGCCCGTGCTGCGCGTAGAACTTCACGGCGGCGGCGGCGGGTCTGCCCAGCGGCGCTTGGCGCTCCTTGGCGCCCTTGCCCAGCACGCGCACCGACCGCTTGACCGGCGCAACGTCGCCTACGTCTAGGCCGACCACCTCGCTGACGCGCAGTCCTGCGCCGTACAGCAACTCCATAATCGCCGCGTCGCGGAGCGCTAGCGCCAGCCTGCGCTCGCCGCCGTCCTCCGCGTTGTGGCGCGGCTCGATTCGCGCGCGGGGCGCCTCCACCAACTCCGCCGCCTCGCGGACGGAGACGGTGGCCGGGAGCGTGCGCGGAATCTTGGGCGCGAACCGCCGCAGCATGCCGGAGCGAGGCGCCCACAGCGGCGCGTCAGGCAGCTTGCCATCGTCGATGAGCCAGCGCACAAACGCGCGCAGCGCGGCCAGCGTCCGCGCGATGCTGCGCGGGGCGATGCCCTTTCCCCCATGGCGCGGCTCAGCGCCCAGCCACGCCACGTAGTCGCGCACCAGGGCGCGGTACTCCCGCGCCGCGCGGCTCGCGCCGTTGCGCTCCACGAACCGACGCAGCCCCTCCGCCTTGTTGCCCAACTCGAGTCCCTGGCCCTCCAGGTACTCCACGAACGGGCCGACATCGACAACGTAGTTGCGCACCGTTGCGGGCGACAGGGCTCGCGCCGCCCGGAGGTGGCGCTCGTAGGCCATGAGCAACGGATAGGAGGTCATAGATTGCGCGCTACCCGGCGCCGACAGCCTCCGCTTGCGCCCTCTCGACTTCGCTTATGGGAGCGCGGTAGGCGCAGTTCGTGCAGCGTGCGCTGTCCTGCCCATCCGCGGTCAGCAGGCCGTTGCACTCGGGGCACGGCGTCTCGAGGGGTTGGCGGTTCACGGTAAAGTCGCAGTTTGGGTAGTTGGAGCAGCCCCAGAAGACGCCCCGGCGGCTCCTGCGCTGGCGGAGGGCGCCGCCGCACCCTTTGGGGCAGGGTACGGCGCTCTGAGACGCAAGGTCGCGTGTGTTCTTGCACTTGGGATAGCCGGTGCAGGCGAGGAAGCGCCCGTTGCGCCCGCGCCTGACGGCCATCGGCTTGCCGCACTTCTCGCACGTCTCGTTGACCGGCTCCTCCGGCTCCTGCTCTTCGTCGCTGTCTTTGCCGCCCGCGAGGTCGCGGCTGTTCTTGCACTTGGGGTAGCCGGTGCACGCGAGGAAGCGGCCGTAGCGCCCGCTCCTGACGACCATCGGCTTGCCGCATTTCTCGCACATCTCGTCGGTAGGGTCGTCTTCTTCCGCCTTGTCCCCAGCCAAGTCCCTGGAGTTCCTGCACTTGGGGTAGCCGGTGCAGGAGAGGAACGCGCCGCGCCTGCCGACCTTGACCTGCATGGGCTTGCCGCACTTGTCGCACGGTGCGGCGGCGATAGCCTCCGCCGCGCCCACTGCTGCTTTGGCGATGGATTCCTGCGCCTTGGCGAGGGCCTGGCTGAACGGGTCATAGAAGTCGCGCAGCAGCGCCACCCACTCCTGCTTGCCGTTGGCTACCTCGTCCAGTTGACCCTCCATCCGCCCGGTGAAACGCACGTCCATGATGTCGGGGAAGTGCGCGATGAGCCGCCCGCAGACCAGTTTGCCCAGCGGGGTGGACTGGAGCACGCGGCGCTCGCGCGTAACGTACTTCCTGTCGATGATGGTCTTGATGGTGGCGGCGTAGGTGCTTGGGCGCCCGATGCCGCGCTCCTCCAACGCGCGCACGAGGCTTGCCTCGGAGTAGCGGCGCGGCGGCTGCGTGAAGTGCTGCTCCGGTGTCAGGCCGTCGCAGTTAAGCGGCTGCCCCTGCTCCAAAGGAGGCAGCGCTTGCCGCGGCGCCTCGTCCTTGTCGCTCTGCTCCCCCTCGCTCGCCTCGCTCCGCTCCTCCTTGTAGAGAACCTGGAAGCCGAGGAAGCGAGTTACGGAACCGACGGCGCGGAAGTGGTAGCCGGGCGCGCCGTCGGCGGGCGGGCGCGCCTCTGCCGTCGCCTCCGTGCGGTCGATGAGGGCGTCGGCCATCTGGCTCGCCACCATCCGCGTCCAGATGAGTTCGTACAACTTCGCCTGGTCGGCGGTGAGATGTCGGCGCATTGCGTCGGGCGTGCGCTCCACTGAGGTGGGGCGGATCGCTTCGTGCGCCTCCTGTGCGACCTTCGAGCGCGCGCGGTAGCGGCGTGGCGAGGGGGGCAGGTATTCCTTGCCCCAGCGCTCCTCGACGTAGCGGCGGGTCTCGTCCACTGCCTGCGCGGACACCTGCGGCGAGTCGGTCCGCATGTAGGTGATGAGTCCGACGGGGCCCTCCGCGCCCAGGGCGATGCCCTCGTAGAGCTGCTGCGCGACGGCCATCGTCTTGACCGCCGTGAAGTGCAGTTTCGAGGCCGCTTGCTGCTGAAGCGTGCTGGTGATGAAGGGCGGGTAGGGGCGCTCCTTTACTTCGCGGCGCACGACGGAGGCCACGCTCCACGACGCGCCGTTCAGGTCGGCGAGTACGGCCTGCGCCGCTCCCTCGTTGGGCAACTCCACCTTCTCTTTCTGCCCGGCGGGGCGCTGTAAGCGAGCGGAGAAGCGCGCGCCGGGCTCCGTGCGCAGCGCCGCGTCGATCGACCAGTATTCGACGGGCACGAAGGCGTCGATCTCCGCGTCGCGCTCCACGACCAACCGCAGCGCCACCGACTGCACGCGCCCGGCGGTGAGGTGCGGCGACGAGTCGAGGTCGAGGCGGTCGAGTTCCTGGCCCAGCAGGGGTTTGAGCAGCGGGCTCAGTTTGTAGCCTACGAGGCGGTCTTCGATGCGCCGCGCCTGCTGGGCGTTCACCAACTCCATGTCGATGCCGCGCTCGTTGCGAAAAGCCTCCTTGACCGCGTCTTGCGTGATGGAGTGGAAGACGACGCGGCGGATGGGCTTGCCCTTCCACCCCGCGGCGTGCACGACGTGCCACGCGATGGCCTCGCCCTCGCGGTCAGGGTCGGTGGCGAGGTAGATGGTCTCCGCCTGCGCGCCCGCCGCCTTCAGGTCGGCGATCACCTTGCGTTTGTCCTCCAGCACCTCGTAGGAGGGCGCGAAGTCCCGCTCCGTGTTCACTGCGAGCCGGTAGGACGGCAAGTCGCGGACGTGGCCCATCGATGCTTTCACCGTGTAGCCGCGCCCCAGGTAGCCCTCGATCGTTCGCGCCTTTGCGGGCGACTCCACCACCACCAACCGCTTGCCGCTGCCGCCGCTTGCCCGCGTCTTGCTTCCGTTCTTCGCCATACCCGCTACGCTGTCTCCCCGGGTTGCGTGGGAGCGGGTGCAAGCCGCACTGCTCCCGCCGCCTCCCGCGATCGGATGTAGTTCATTCTACCAACCTGCCTCGCCAGCCCTTTGATTTCGAGGACCGCCAGCGTCCCGATGACCTCCGTCATCGGCAGTTCCGCCGCGCGGCTCACCTCGTCCACGTGGCGGGGCTCCATGTCCAACGTGCCGAGGATGCGCGCCTCCGCCGGGGTGTCCGCCTCCAGCGGCTGCGGCAGCGGCGGCTGCATGGGTGCGCCGGACAGGTGCAGTTCCTCCAGGATGTCTTCCACCGAGGCGACCAGTTTCGCGCCCTGGGCGATGAGGCTGTTGGTCAGGCGGCTCATCGGTGAGTAGATGGAGCCCGGGACGCAGAACACCTCGCGGTTCTGCTCAAGGGCGTTCTGCACGGTGATGAGCGCGCCGCTCTGCTCGCCTCCCTCCACGACGAGCGTGCCCAGGCTGAGCCCGCTGAGCAAGCGGTTGCGCCGGGGGAAATGGCGCGAGTCGGGCCGCGTCCCCAGGGCGTACTCCGACACCAGCGCGCCCGATTCCGCGACCTCTCCGGCCAGCCGCGAGTGCTCCGGCGGATAGACCACGTCCACTCCGGAGCCGAGCACGGCGACGGTGCGCCCGCCCTGCTCCAGCGCCGCCCGATGCGCGATGCCGTCGATACCCCGCGCCAGCCCGCTGACGACGGTTACCCCCGCCTTGGCCAGGTCGCTCGCCAGATGCTGCGCCGCCTCGCGTCCGTACACCGTCGGGTTGCGCGTGCCGATTACCGTGATGCTCCGCGCGTCTGCGGGCGTCAGTTCGCCTCGAACGTAGAGCACCGGCGGCAGGTCTTCCACCTCGCGCAGCAGCCGCGGATAGGCGTCGGCATGCCACGTGAGCGCGCTCACGCCCTGTGCCTTGAGGCGGGACATCTCCTCCTCGGGGTCGATCTCGGCGCGCGTCTGGGCGATGGCGCTCACGACGCCGTTGTCCATGCCCGCCGCGCGCAACTTGCCCTCGCTCGCCGCCCACGCCGCCTCCAGCGAGCCGAACCGCTGCTCCAGCGCCCCGATGCGCACGCGCCCTACGGACGGCACGCGGCTGAACGCGACCCAGTAGGGCAGGTCGCGCGCGTAGTCGGCGGCGGTTGCGGAGTGGTCGGTCGAGGTCACGCGAGCAAGTTTGGAGGGGGCAGGGCAGGCGGCGCAATACACGGATGGCGCAGCGCCCTGCGATTCTGATCCGCGCTCGCGGGAATCTGCGGCGCGAGGACCGGCCGGCGGAGAGGGCGGGATTCGAACCCGCGAGGGGCAAGACCCCTACACGATTTCCAGTCGTGCCTGTTCGGCCACTCCAGCACCTCTCCGAAAGAGCGGCCAGCCCACGGGTTGCCCCTTCGGGCGGTTTTCCCCAGCGCTTGCCGACGAGGAATGCGCCGCGTGGCGGAGAGAGTGGGATTCGAACCCACGGCGCCGGAAACCGGCGCAACGGTTTTCGAGACCGTCGCCTTCAACCGCTCGGCCATCTCTCCCTGTGCCCTCAGTATAGCACCGGGGGGGCTTGCTAGGCGCCCTTACCGGGCGGCGAGCCATTCGACGATGGGAGCGGCGTTGCGGGCGAGCCAGCGCTCGTTGAGGCGGATGCGCTCGAGGGACTGCTGGAGCGTGCGCGCGGCGGAGGGGGCGGGGTTGGCGGCGAAGAAAGCCTCGACCTCCTCGGCGCGGGCAGCGGTGGTGAAGCGCCCCGTTACCTCCACGAGGCGCATGATGGCGAAGCCGCCCTTGCCGTAGCGCCGGTCGAGCTCGGGCCAGTTGTCCTTGACGAACTCCCACACCAGGTCGCGGCCTTGGCGGTTCACGGACGCTTGGATGAGCACGATGACCGTGTCCTGGGGGCGGACGACCTCCGGCTCCATCGCCTTGGCGAGCAGGTCGGCGAGCAGGTCGGGGCGGCGGACTTGGGTCAGAGCGCGGAGGATGCGCACGCGCTCCTCGTGCATCTCGGCCTCGTGGTAGACGCCCCAGAGGGCGTCGTAGACGGGCTGTTCGCCTTCCTGCGCGGCGAGGCTGAAGACGACGCCGCGGATGTCGGGGTGGATGGGCGCGCCGCGATCGATGAAGGCGGCGAAGCGGCGCTGCGCCTCGGCGAGCACGGCGGGGTCGCCGTAGCCGCCTGCCTGGCCGAGGGCGGTCGAGCGGAAGAGGGCGTCAAGGTGTTCCTCGCCCTCCTTAGCGTCCCAGCCCGCGCGGGCGGCGGCGCCGGCGAAGCGGTCGCGCGCGAACGCCTCGAACGCGCCCGCCGAGGCGTCGTCCCACAACAGCGCGTAGAGGCCCCGCAGGTTGGAGGCGAGGTCGGCGAGCACAGTGGCGTCGGTCTCGCCGTCGTAGGCGCGGGCAAGCGAGAGGAAGACGGTTGCGGGCAGGCGCCCGGCGCGCATCAAGGCGTAGGCGTCGTTCTGCAGGCCGAGGCGGTCGGTAGGGTCGAGTTCGCGGTTGGCGACGGCCTCGCGGAGGCACTCCCACTCTTCGGGGGCATAGTTGACGCGGAAGAAGCCGGTCTGCCCGGCGTTGACCTTCACCCACGGGGCGCCGGGCGCGGCCTCGACGGCGCCGTCGGCCTGCTCCATCAGCAGCGAGGCGCGCCCGCCCACGGCGTCGGCTATGCTGACGGGCGCTTTCCAAACGGCGTCGTCCGCCTTTCTCTCGCCCAGCAGGTGGTCGTAGAGGAAGCGCCCCTGGCGGAGCGTGACACCGGAGGCAGACGGCGCCCGGTCGATGTGCGCGTCGATGACGGGGTAGCCGGTCTGCTTGACCCACGAGTCGGCGACGGCGACGGCTGGCAGCCCGGACGCGCGCTCCAGCGCTCGCCACAGATCGGCGCCGCGCGCGTTGGCGTAGGCGTGGGCGCGCACGTAGTCGCGGAGGCCCTGGCGGAAGCGCTCCGGGCCGAGCCAGTCCTCCAGCATGCGTAGGACGGAGCCGCCCTTGCTGTAGGAGATGGCGTCGAAGAGTTCGCGGATCTCGGCGGGATCGTTCACCTGCTGCTCGATGGGATGGGAGTTGCGGAGGCCGTCGAGGGCGAGCGCCTCGTTGGTGGAGTGGGAGACGAACTGCGTCCACATCGCCCACTCGGGGTAGAGGTGGTCGACCGTCTTGTCGCCGAACCACGAGGCGAAGCTCTCGTTGAGCCAGAGGTCGTCCCACCACTCCATCGTCACCAGGTCGCCGAACCACATGTGCGCCATCTCGTGGGCGACTACTTCGAGGATGCGCTGGCGCGCCTGCGCGGCGGAGTTGGCCGGGTCGAACAGCAGCGCCGTTTCGCGGTAGGTGATGCAGCCCCAATTCTCCATCGCGCCCGCGGCGAAGTCGGGCACGGCGACGTGGTCGATCTTGGGCAGCGGGTAGGGCACGCCGAAGTAGTCGTTCATGTAGCGCAGGATGCGCACGCTGTGCTCGAGGGCGAAGCGCCCGTACTCCTCTTTGCCGCGCGTGGCGAACACGCGGTGCAGCACGCCCGCGTCGTCCGTCGCTTCCACCGCCACGAAGTCGCCCACCAGGAAGGCGAGGTAGTAGGTAGACATGCGGGGTGTGGTTTGGAAGCGCACGGCGCGCTTGCCGTCGGCACGCGTCTCTTCCGCGATGGGCATATTGGAGATGGCGGCGAGGTCGTCGGGGACGACCAGCGTGACGTCGAAGGTGGCTTTGATGGCGGGCTCGTCCCAGCAGGGGAAGGCGCGGCGAGCGTCGGTGGCCTCGAACTGCGTCGTGGCCAACGTGCGCGTCGCGCCGTCGTCGCCACGGTATTGGCTGCGGTAGAAGCCGCGCAGTTGGTCGTTCAGCGTACCGGTGAAGCGCAGGTGGAGCGTCGCCTCGCCCGGCGGGAGTTCGCGGTCGAAGGTCACCGTCAGCGATTCGGCCTCCTCGTCCACGACGGGGACGCCCACGGCCTGCTCGCCGCCGGGCAGTGCAGCGACGGCGGAGGAGACGGTGAGTTCGGCGGCGTGAAGCGTGACGACGGAGACCGGCTCGGCGACGGCTACCCTGACGGCGAGTTCGCCGTCGAACGTGTAGTGCTCGAGGTCGGGCGCGAGGCACAGGTCGTAGTGGATGGGCAGGACGGCGCGGTTGAGGCGGTAGGCAGTGGGGGAAGTCATTCGGGGGATCCTCCGTGGGAGCGGCGGCTGCGCGCCGTCGCGGGCGTGTGTATGGTGGATGGTACCCTTGGGGAGACTATGTTGCGAACGTTTGAGTGGGAGGTTCGCTTGTAGTATAGTCTCCAGTAGGTCAGGTGCTACCATAAGCCAGGGAGGGGAGACCTTCATACCTTCGCGAAGAGAATTATAAAGAAAGGTTGACAAACCGTCTCAGATTCGGTAAGATGGGCGCAGAGATGAGGTGAACGCGATGACGAGCCACAGAGCGCCCGGCCAAGCCTACCGCAAGGGCATCACGATGATGGAACTTGCGGAGATGTTCCCCACCGAGGAATCCGCCCAAGCATGGCTTGAGGCGCGGATCTGGCGCGACGGGCGCGTCTGCCCGCGCTGCCGTAGCGAGCGCACCATCGAGGCCGCCCACGCCAAGATGCCCTACTGGTGCTCCGACTGCCGCTCCTACTTCTCCGTCCGTGTCGGCACGCTGCTCGAGGGGTCGAAGGTCTCGCTGCGCAAATGGGTGTGGGCCACCTACCTTCACCTCACCAACCTCAAGGGCGTGAGCAGCATGAAGCTCCACCGGGACATCGGCGTCTCGCAGCCGACGGCCTGGTTCATGCTCCAACGCATCCGCAAGGCGTTCGAGGGCGACGACGAGCCGCCCTTCGCTGGCCCGGTCGAGCTCGACGAGGCCTACATCGGCGGCAAGGAGCGCAACAAGCACAAGGCCCGCAAACTCAAGGCCGGACGCGGGCCCTCCGGCAAGACGGCCATCCTGGGCGCGCGCGACCACCGCACCGGGAAGGTCAAGGCGCAGATGGTGGGCACGCCGGACAAGACGGCGCTGCTGGCGTTCATCGACGCGCACGTCGCCCACGGCGCGGCGATTTACACGGACGGCGCCTCTGCCTACAATACCGCGGGCAGCATGCTCAACGGCATCCGCCACGAGGCGGTTCACCACTCGGTGGGGGAGTACGTGAAGGGGATGGTGCACACAAACGGCGTGGAGAGCTTCTGGGCTATGCTCAAGCGGGGCTACCACG
>JAPPFU010000159.1:11891-13437 GCA_028875085.1 Chloroflexota bacterium | reverse complement strand
ACCACCAATGCGCTCGCTGCCCAGACCGCCCACGTACTCTTCCGCGTCCCCTCCGTCGTCTGCCGCATCAACGATCCGCAGCGGCGCGATATGTACGGACGCCTGGGGCTGCGCACCATCAGCTCGTCTCGCCTTGTCACCGACCTGGTGCTAGGCGCGCTCGGCGAGGAGGCGTAGCGATGTACGCCATCGTCGTCGGCGGCGGCAGCATCGGCTATTACCTTGCGCGCGGCCTGCTGCTGCGCGGCAACGAAGTTACCCTCATCGAGCGCGACCCCGTCCGCGCCAACGTGCGCGCCGAGGACCTAGGCAGCATCGTCGTAACCAGCGACGGCACGGAGCCGAACGTGCTGCGCGACTCCGGCGCGGCGCGCGCCGACGTGGTCGCGGCGACCACCGGAGACGACGGGGCGAACCTCGTCGCCTGCCAAGTGGCCAAACACCTGTTCAACGTCCCGCGCACGATGTCCGTCGTGTGGGATCCCGACCACGCCAGACTCTTCGACCATCTGGGCGTGGACGTCATCATCAGTGCGACCGACCTCCTGCTCGTCAACATCGAGGAGAAGCTCTCCGCCGACTCGATGACCCGCTTCTTCCAACTTCGCAGCGGCGACAGGGGCGTCTTGGGCGTCCACGTGCCGCCCGGCGCGGAGGCCATCGGGCGCGCCGTTGCCGACCTCGACACCCCTATGGGCGCGGAGGTGGCGGCCATCGTCCGAGGCAACGGCAGGGTGCAGCAAGCATCGGCGGGCGCGCGCATCGAAGAGGGCGACGAGGTGATCGCCGTCGTGCCATTAGAGCAGGAGGAGGCGCTATGGCGGACGCTCACCAGACAGCGCTAATCAAGCGTATCTCCTATCTCGGCCCGCCCGGCACCTTCTCGGAAGAGGCGGTGATGCGCTATGCCCCGAACGCCCACCGCTCTCACCATCACAGCATCTATGGCGCCTCGCTCGAGGTGCTTAAGGGAGGGGCTGACGCAGCGGTTGTGCCCATCGAGAACAGCCTTCAAGGCGCCGTGACCGACACTCTCGACTTCCTCATCCACGAAGACGACACCCTGCAAATCTACGCCGAGGTCGCCATCCTCATCGTCCACAACCTGGCCGCCAAGCCCGGGATGACCATGGCCGATATCAAGACGGTCTACTCCCACCCCCAGGCCCTAGGCCAGTGTAGGTACTATCTGAACGCTCACCTCCCCTCCGCATCCGTCGCCGCGTCGCTGAGCACCGCCGCCGCCGTCGAGCAGGCCATGGGCGAGGAGGGCGCCGCCGCCATCGCGCCCAGGCGCGCCGCCGAACTCTACGGCGCCGCTATCCTCGCCTCCGGGATTCAGGACAACGAGAGCAACACTACGCGCTTCGTCGTGCTGGCGATGCAAGACCACGAGGCCACGGGCGACGACAGGACGTCGCTGTGCTTCTCCTTCGACGAGGACACGCCGGGGCAACTCTACGGCGTGATGGGCGAGTTCGCGCGGCGCGGCCTCAACCTCAGCAAGATCGAATCTCGCCCCACGCGCATGGGCCTAGGCCGCTAC
>JAPPFU010000159.1:0-11881 GCA_028875085.1 Chloroflexota bacterium | reverse complement strand
GCACAGACCCGGAGGTCGCAGAGGCCCTGGACAACATCCGCCGCTCCGTCTCCCTGCTGAAGGTCTTCGGCTCCTACCCGCGCTTCCGCGGCTAGTCCTTCTTCTGGCCACCCTTGCCGCCGCGATTGCGGAATCGGCCATAGAAGGCGTTGGCGAAGCCCGTCAGGAAACCCGCGCTCCCTCCCAGCACGCTGCCCATCGACATCCCCTCGCGCAACGGCTTGGCAATGTGCTCGACTGCGGCGTCCGTAACTTCGCCCAGGTTGTCCAGCGGACGGCGCGCCGCTCTGATGAGGCCGCGCAAGGCGAAGACAAGCACCGCCACGGCGACGATGAGCACTAGCGTCAGCAGGATGCCCGCCACAAGGTAGACGCTGATGAGTATGTCCCGCAGGTCTTGTATGAACATGCGCGCCGTCCCGCGCGGCCTGCGCGGGATGCCTTCCCCCTTCTACCCTAGCACTGCCTTGCGCGAGCGTAAACGCGCTACTGCGCCGCCGTCCGATAGATGACCACGCTCCCGCTGTCATACACGCGCTCCAACGCCGAGCCGACCATCGCCTCGAACTTCGCCAGCCCCTCCGCCGCGAAGTAGAGCCGCTCCACCGGCCCGACGTACACGTATTCCACCCCGTAGCGCTCCATCAGCCGCAGCGCCAGCGCCGCGTCCGTCGTCCCGTACATCGTGCGCACGTCTTGGATGCGCCGCCGCACGTTGCGCGGATCGGCGCCGCCCGCCCCGCGCTGCTGCGCCTGGTGCCACTCCCATCCGACGACCACGGGCAAGCCCGTGTAGACGGCGACGCGCGGCGTCCACCGATAGGTCGCCGTAACCGCCTCCAGCACTACCGGCGAGCCCTCAACCTCGCGCCGCAGGAACTCCAGCGCCTCCGCGTCGTGCGCCAGGTCATAACGCGCGTCAGGGTGGCTCGCCGAACCGTCCGGCCCCGGGTCGGTGTAGGCGTACTCACGCTGGAACGCCGTCCCGTCCAGCGTCAGCGCCGTCGGCCCGAAGCGGTCCGCCAGCCGCGCCCGCGTCCCCAGCACCGGATAGACCGACGCCGAGAGCACAAGCAGCGCCAGCACGCACGCCCACGCGATGACCGCCGCACGGCGGAAATGCAGCGCGCCGCCCGCCCACACCGCCCACAACCCCACGCCTCCCACCAGAGCGAACAGCGCCCACGCGCCTATGTACAGTTTGAACACCGTGTTCATCCGGTCGATGTCAGGCATGACGGTGACCATGTCGACGCCCACGCCCACGCCCAAAGCAACACCGAGCATCGCAAGCAGCATCAGATGCGCAGGCGCTTCCGGTCTGCGGCGGCGCGTCAACCACCACAAGCCGAGCGCAAACGCCGCAAGGCCTATCAGCCACAGCAGCATCGCCGTCGTCCACGGACGCACGGCGTCCGAAGCCGCGGCGGCCAGTACGACGGCGAGGAGCAGCGCCACGCCCGCCGCCACCATGCGCGCCCCTGGGCGCAGCCGTCGACGCGCCTCGACCGCCAGCCACGAACCCGCCGCGAACAGCAGCAGCGCGTGGATGGCCAGATAGTGCCATAGCACGGTCTGCCACTGGCTCATCCGCAGCCCGCCGAAGGGCGCCTCATAGTGCTGGTGGTAGGGCAGCCACAGCAGATAGACCGCCGCCCAGAAGACGGCGCCGACCGCCAACCATCGCGCCGCAACGGAGAACATGTCCGCTCCGCCGCGCATCGTAACCGCCATGATGCCGATAGCCGCCAGCGCCAGCAGGCCGTAGGGAGCAACGTCCCACGTGTTGATGGCCGCTAGCGCGCCCACCGTCATCGCCAACGCCGCCAACGCGGGCGCGCGGCGCCGTAATCCGACGGGCGAACGTCCGCTCAACGCAACGTTGAGGGCGCATCCCGCCGCCAGCAACCCGAAGGGGATGGCAATCATATGCGCGTGCAGATCGGCGAACAGGAACGTCCAGAACGGAAACTCCGTGATGCTGATCTGGCCGACCATCACGCGGCTGGAACGCCAGAAGTCGAACCTCCCAAACGCCTCCCCGTTCAGCGACGCCCACGCGCCCTGCGCGAGCTGCGCCGCGCCGTCCATGTTGCCCAGCACACCCAGCAGCAGCATCGCCGCCGCGCCCGCAGCGAGCGTCGACCGCCCGCTCACGCGCAGCCGCGCCCGCTGCCGCAGCGCCTCCGCCATGTTGTGTCCGACGCTGAACGCCGCCGTCAGCGTGAGCGCGAACAACAACGGCACGGCGAGGTTGTAGGCGATGGCCGGGACGATGCCCGTCAGCCGCATCAACGCCGCCACGATGACGAAGCCGAAGTAGTAGTAGTTGATGAACCCTCCCGCGTACCACGGGTCGTAGGGCGGAAAGACCGACGACCGCGCCACCGCCGTCAGGTACGACAGGTCCATCGGCTTCTCGCCCCCCCGCCACGGATGCCACAGGTCGGGGTTGGCCGCGCGCACGGCTAGGAAAACGAAGAACGCGGCGAGGAACAACGCCTCCATCGACAGCAGGTAGCGCCAGCGCCGCCGCAGATGCGCCCGCAACTCGTTGCGCCAACGCCACGCCGGCCACGCCGAAAGCAACCCCACGCCCGCCATCGACAGCGCGACGCTCCCCCGGCCGAACTCCCACAAGCCGTAAGACGCGCCCAACCACACGAGCCATGCCATCAGCAGCAAGCCCAAAGGGCGCGCCAGCATCACCCCCCGGTCGGGCAGCCAGCGGAACACCGCGTAGGCCAGCGGCAACGCCAGCGCGAAGATGACCTCAACCGCAAGCAGCCACACCAGCCACGGCGCGGCGCCGTTCAAGCCCCCCTCGCTGAAAACCTCGCTCCACGTCCCGCCCGCCCGCTGCCGGGCGAGCGCCGCCTCCGAGAGCATCAAGCGCTCCGGGCCCGGCTCGTCCGCTTCGGCGTAGATGCGCGACAGCATCTCCCGAGCGGTCAGCCTCCCCTCGTTGCGCCACAGCAGCGTCAAGGGACGGTCATAGTTCGTCACGTTCCCGTCCGCGTAGCCCAACCGCAGCGTCAGCGGCGCCGCCTCGACGCCGGGCAGCGACGCCGGAGCCGTAACTCCCGCCCGGGTGAATGGGTCGTGCGTGAACGCTACGCCCAGCAGCGTAGGGTAGCGTTCGAAGGCGCGCTCCAACTCGAACCCCAATTCGCCGTTGAAGAGCAACCGGTAGTAGGCGCTGGAATACGGGTAGCGCTCCGGCAAGCGCGCCACGCTCCCGAACGGGCGGTTGCTATAGGCGATGAGGTAGTCGGCGGCAGCTAGTTGATCCGCCACCTCCGATGCTTTGGCCGGCGTATCGCTCTCGTAGACTCGCAACTGATCGACGCGGAAGCGCCCCAGATCCGCGAATCCCTCGTCCCAGTGATTGTCCGTCAGCACCGACGCACCCGGCGCCGCCGTCTCGTTGAGGTAAGCCGATGCTGCGATAGCCGGATGCGGCTCGCTGTAGGAGCGCGCGAACGCCGCGCCGTAGAACATCGTCGCAAGCAACACGAACCCCGCCGCCGCAACCCCCGCGCGCCGCGCGAGCGGCTGCCAGCGCGCGAACCTCGGAGGCGCGTCGAATCTCGCCGCCGCAACAAGCCAGCGC
This sequence comes from Chloroflexota bacterium, assembly GCA_028875085.1. GTDB lineage: Bacteria > Chloroflexota > Dehalococcoidia > Lucifugimonadales > Australimonadaceae > JAGWBE01. The sequence continues at coordinate 8,268 of JAPPFU010000159.1, read as the reverse complement.
GCGCCTAGCAACACCATCACCGGCAGCACCGGCGTCAGGTAGCGCAGGAACTTGACCTCGAACAGCGCCAGCGTTAGCAGGAAGGGCGCAACCCACGCGACCAGCAGCGCTTCTCCCCAGATGGGCGCCCCCCAGCGCCGCCGCCCAAGCACCCGCGCGACGCTCAGCGCCAATCCCGTCCACGCCACGATTCCCAGCGGCAGACCCAGCCCCCACACGGCAGACTGGCGCACTTCATACAGCGTGAAGCGCTCTCCCACGTACTGCACCGTGTACGGCACGACGCCCGCCATCCGCGCCACCATCGCCTCGAATCCCTGGTCGCCCACGAACTTCTCGAAATCCAATAGCGCATAGGGTTGGAGCACGGCGAAGACGATGATGGCAGCCGCCGCCGCCATCGCCCCGCGTGTGGCGACGCGCCCCAACTCGTACGGCTTCGACCCCACGATCACGTCGGCCACCGCGCGATAGACGAGCGCGCCGTAGGTCAGCGCCAGCGGAACGAGCAGCGGCAGGCTCGTCGAACGGAACGCGAACGACAAGCCGACAATCACGCCCAGGGCGAGGTGGTCGCGTCTGCGCCCGCGCGACGTAACGTTCAACATATGCCAGAAGGCGAGCAACACCAGCAGCGCCACGAACGGCTCGGGCCGGTAGAAGTGCGCAACCTGGATAGAGATCGCCGCGAACGCGCCCAGCGCCATCGCCAGCAGGCCCGCCTCCCGCCCGAACAGCCGCCGCCCCAGCAAGTACAGCATCACCACCGCACCCACGTCCGCCAGCGCCGCCAGCGTCCGCCCGGCGGAGGCCAGGTCTTGCAAGCGCACCTGCTCCATGAACGGCTCGAGCAGGAAGCGCGCCGCCACCAGCATGTAGATGATGACGCTGCCTAACGGGAACCAGTGCGGGTTAAGCGGGCTCCGCTCAGCGTCCAGCAGCGTCCCTAAGCCCGGAATGCCCGGTTCGTCGAGAGGGAAATCGCGGTTGGCCGATGCTTCCCACCCCGGCGCGTCCGTCAGCGTCCGGTGCATCTGGTCGGCGCGCAGGAAGATGGAGCGCTCGTCCGGGTGGTAGAGCGCGCCGCCGTCCCAATCGAGGCCTGTCAGCCGAAGGAGGAGCGCCGTCCCGACGATGACCGCCGGCAGCGCCAAAGTGAGCCGGCGCCTCAGCGCCAATGTGATGGCGGCTTGTTCCATAGCCGCCGCGATTCTAGTACGCGCCTAAGGCGGCTCCCTCACCCCGCCTCTCGCTACAGCCCCTCCGCCATCATCGCCGCCAGATCGGACGTGCGGCAGGAGTATCCCCATTCGTTGTCGTACCACCCCAGCACTTTCACCATCGTCCCGCCCATCACCATCGTCGAGAGCGCGTCGAAGATGCACGAGTGCGGGTCCATCTTGATGTCGCTCGACACGATGGGATCCTCCGTGTAGGACAGCACACCCTTCAACTCGCCCTCCGCCGCCGTGCGGAACGCCGCGTTTACCTCCTCGGCGGAGACCTCCCTGCCCAGTTCGGCCACGAAATCCGTGACGGAGCCGGTGGGCACGGGCACGCGCAGCGACATGCCGTGCAGTTTGCCGTTCAGTTCGGGGATGACCGCGCCGACCGCCCGCGCCGCGCCCGTCGTGGTGGGGATGATGTTCTGCGCCGCCGCCCGCGCCCGCCGCAGGTCTTTGTGGAACTGGTCGAGTATCTGCTGGTCGTTCGTGTAGGCGTGCACGGTGTTCATCAACCCACGCTCAATGCCGAACTCGTCGTTCAGCACCTTGATGAGCTGCGCCACGCAGTTGGTCGTGCACGAGGCGTTGGAGACGATGTGGTCGCTCGCCCCGTCGTACTCCCCCTCGTTCACGCCGAGCACCAGCGTCTTGTCAACATTCGTCGCCGGCGCCGAGATGATCACCTTCTTCGCTCCGCCCTCGATATGCCCCGCTGCCTTCTGCCCGTCCGTGAACACGCCCGTCGACTCCACAACGATGTCCACGCCCAGGTCGCCCCACGGCAGCTTGGCCGGGTCGCGCTCCGACAGCGACTTGATGGCGCGCCCGTCCACCACGATTTCTCCCTCTCCGGCCTCCACCTCTCCCGGGTAGCGCCCGTAGTTCGTGTCGTACTTGAACAGGTGCGCGTTCGTCGCGTCGTCCGCCAGGTCGTTCACCGCCACCACCTCGAGCGCGTCCGGGTGGCGCTCCAAACTCGCCCGCAGCACCTGGCGGCCGATGCGTCCGAACCCGTTGATGCCGATGCGCGTGGCCATGCTTCCCTCCTGGCTAGTGGAATCGCGGATGCCCTAATGCTACTAGCGGCCACGCGCCCTCACAACCAGATGCCCGCCGTGCGCGGTGCGCCTCCCCGCGATAGCCCTCTCCGCCGCTGCCCGCTATGCTCGCTCCCAACGTCCGCCCAAGGAGAATCCATGACCCAACGATTGCGTGGCTTCATCCGACGCCCCGGCCCGAGCGAGGTGCAAGACCTCGCCGCTTCCACCGGCGTCTTCCTCACCGACTGCCACGCCGAGGAGGTCGCCACCGCTATGGGCGCCATGCTCGGCGCCATCGACGCGGTGGATGACCTGCCGCCCGTCGCCATCCCGGTCAAGCACACCGACCGCAACCCGGGTCGGCGCCCCACGCCCAACGAAGACCCCTACAACGCGATCATCCGCCTCTGCCGCGTCAACGGCGCGCCCTCAGGCCCTCTCTTTGGCAAGAGCGTCGGCATAAAGGATGCGGTCAAGGTGGCGGGCGTCCCGATGACCAACGCCTCCACCATCCACCGCGACTTCGTCCCAACCCACGACGCCACCGTCGTCGAGCGCTTACTGGACGCCGGAGCGACGATTACCGCCAAAACGAACCTCGACGACTTCTCGTGGGCGGGTACGGGCGAGACCTCCACCTTCGGCCCCACCAAGAACCCGCGCAACACCGCCTACTCCCCCGGCGGTTCGTCCAGCGGCAGCGCCGCCGCCGTCGCGGGCGGCCTCGTCGACGTCGCCATAGGCGCGGACACGGCGGGCAGCGTCCGTATTCCCGCCGCGTGGTGCGGCATCGTCGGCCTCAAGGCCACTCACGGCCTCATCCCCGCCTTCGGCGCCGCCTACATCGACCACACCCTCGACTACCTCGGTCCTATGGCCAAGACGGTCGAAGAGGTCGCCCTGATGCTCCAGGCTATCGCGGGCGACGACCCGCGCGACCCCCAATGGGTGCGCGGCGCAATCTCTACAGACGACTATGCGCGCGGCCTCGACGAGGGCGTCGCGGACATGCGCTTCGGCGTAATCAGCGAGGCGCTCCAATGGCCAGAGGCCGACCCTGCGATGACCGCCATGTTCCACGACGCCGTCCGCAAGCTCGAAGGCCTCGGCGCCGCCGTGGAGGAGGTCTCCGTTCCGTGGTGGGGCCACGCATGGCCCATCCAGATCGCCATCATGTGCCACTCCGTCTCTGCGATGGTCGATTCCAACCTGGAGGGCTTCAACCGCGGCGGCATGTGCGACCCCGACTACCAGGCGGCGTTCGGCAAGGCGCGCCGCCTCGCCGCCGACCGCATCGGCCCGTTCCTGCTCGTCGGCATCCTCGCAGGCCACTACCTGCGCAACGACTACTTCGCCGCCTACTACGGCAAGGCGCAGAACCTGCGCCACCAACTGCACCGCCAGGTGGACGTCGCCCTCAGCAGCCTCGACGCGCTCCTCACTCCCGTTACCGCCTTCTTCCCCACGCCCCTGCTCGACGAGGAGATGACGCTGACCACGATGGGCGAGAAGGGCTCCGCCAACACCCACAACACCTGCGCCCTCAACCTCACCGGCCACCCCGCGATCTCCGTCCCGATGGGCGCCGACGCACGCAACCTGCCCGGTGGCCTCCAGATCATCGCCCCGCACTGGCGCGAGGCCAACCTGCTGCGCATCGCCCGCGCCTTCGAGACGGGGTGAGGCAGGACACGGACTAGGCGCGACGGCGCGCCTCGTAGGCCAACCACCACGACGCCGACAGCGCCCACCAGAGCAACGACGCCAGCGCAACGTGCGCTATCCGCAGGTGCTCGGAGAAGGGCGCAGCACGGAAGTCGAGCACCATCAGCACCCCAAGCAGCCCTTGCGCCAGCAGCAGCAGCAGCGCTCCGTGGTTCAAGGCCGTCGCAAGGCGCGTCGCCGCCGCACCGCCCAACCGCCGCCTTCGCGCCATGCCCGACCCGGTGGCCGCAAGCGCCAGCAACAACACTGCCCCGACCGCTCGGTGCAGTTCGTGGAACCCCGACGCCGTGAGTGAGCTCCGCGCGTCGCAAAGGGGCAACGCGGGACAGGCGGCGGATGTCCCCGAGCCGACGATCGCGCCGCCGCCGAGCACCATCACCGCGCCGCCCACGGCCAACAGCGTCGCGCGCGTCAGGCCAGGCGACGGACTCGGTGCGGCGCCCAGGCCGCGCAACGCTCCGAAGGTGAGGAGCGATAAGGCGGAGAAGGCGAAGGCGAGGTGCGCCAGCCGCACCATCCCGTGAAGTTCCGTGAGCACCGTCGCGCCGCCCAGGCCCGCCTGCGCCAGCATCACGACCAGCGCCGCGCCCAGCACTCGCGCGAGCACGGCGTCGGAGCGGCGGCCTGCGAAGGCGATTGCCGTCGCCGCAAGCACGGTGAGGAGCGTTAGCCCGGCGAAGACGCGGTGGCCGAACTCGATGGCCGTATCGCCCTCCAACCCCGGCACGACCGCGCCGTGACAGAGCGGCCAATCGGGGCAGCCCAACCCCGAGCCGGACACGCGCACCCACGAGCCGTAGGCGATGAGGCCGACGGTCATAAGCGCGGCCAGCAGCGCCGCTTGGCCCGCGCGGCGCGCCAGTGTGGCGTTCTCCGTCGCTAAGCTACCCATAAGTGTGTCTCCTCCGCCCCGCGCGCCTTGCGCCGCTAGTTCTATGCTATCGCACCGCGCTCGCCACGCCCGCCTGTTACTCCGCCATTAACGAGGAGGCCCCCCTCGTTGTGGGAGGGGGGCCTCTTGTCGCTCGCGTCGATTCGCCGAGGCTGCGCCCTACGGCGCCAGCGCCCCGTCAGCCGACATGTACACCCACATGCCCTGGCCGATCGCCGCTTCTCCGGCTCCGAGCGGCGTGGCCTGGTCTATCGTAGCCGGGCTGCCGCCCTTCGAGTGCTTCGTCCACCGGTTCGACTGCGTGTCGTACGTGTACGCAACCGACCACGGCGTGCTCGCCAGGTACGTGTCTATCGACACCTTCGTCCCTGCCTTCTGCAGCGTCACGTCCGTCACGCCCAGCAGGTTCCAGCCCGCGTACACCCCGTACGTCGGAGGCACCGCAGCAGCCGAACGCTCGTTGATCAGCGTCGACAGACCCACGAACGCGTTCGTCTCAACCCAGTAGCCGTTCCCGGCACGGACCTCGCTCAACGTGTTGCTCGCGTTGTCGCTCCAGTCCATACCCGCCGAGCGCGTCGCCGTCAGCCACGGCCCGTTCGGGTCGGTCGGCGCGAACGCCAGCACCGTCGTCGCAGGGTGGCTGCTCGGCAGCACCGCGTCCAGCGACGGGTTCGCAGGGTCGCCAGGCACCGAAATCAGGTTGAATCCCGGCGACAGACTCACCGCGAACGGCGCCCGCGCAACAACGCTCAACGCGTACGCCTCGTCGCTCGACAGGCTGTTCCCCGCCGCGTCCGTCCCGTTCACGTGCACCGTGTAGATCCCCTTCTCCAGATCGCTCAACGCGATGATGAAGGAGTCCGCGTCCACGTCACCTTCCTGACCCAGCAGGTCCGTCGACACCCCGTCGCTGTCCGTGATCGTCAGCTTCGTCAGCGTTACCCCGTTGTGCGAGTCAACCTCCACCGCCACCGGCGGCGTCCCGAAGCTCACACGGTCCGACGTGTCCGTCCCGTTCGTCAGGCTGTTCTCCATCCCCTCGGCGAAGTTGATCCGAAGGAACGGGTTCGAATTCTCCGTCGACCGCCCGGCAGGCGGATTCGTGTTCGGCGTCAACAGGAACGTCGGCTTCGCCAGCGAGTTGTCAAACTCGAACAACTCCACCTTCGTCAGGTCCGCCGCGTCGCCGGCCATCGGCGCACCGTTCGTCCCAGACGCGCTCACTCCGCCCGTCCGGCCCGTGTTCGCCGGAATCGCTCGGTCGGTGCCCACTACGTACACGCCCACCAGGCCGGCGCTGATCGCGCCCGTCAAGCCCGTCTGCACCTCCCACGTGTTCGCCGAGCCCGTCACCGCCGCAACGCCCGACAACTGCTGCACGTTCGACACCTCAACCTTCGAGGCGTCCGATGCGTTCAAGCGGAAGTTCACCAGGTACACCGACGGCGCCCGCACCAACTCCTCGTCCGAGGTTACCCGGATGAGCGCCTTGTCCGTCGCCGTCCCCTTCACCACCGGACGCGCGTCCGGCGGTCCAGTCACCACCGCCCTCATGTTCGGCGCGATGCTCTCGCGCGCCTCCACTGCCGACGGCGGCGCCGCACGGCCAGCCAAGTCGCGGATCGTCCCGATCAGGTTCACCTCAGGCTGCGCGTTCGACGCCAGCGGATCCTCCAGAAGGATGTACACCACGTTCCGCGTCTCCTGAGCGCCTCCCATCGTGCCGTGGTTCGGGTGCTGCACACCCGCGATCGCAAGCGCCGACGCCGACGACCGCGACGCCTCCACTCGGAAGTCCGCCTCGTCCACGCTCGCCGCGTCCAGCCAGTCCGCGTTGTTCCCGGCGCCCGTCGTCGGCGTGTTCCCGTCCGCCGTGAACGTCACCTTGATGCTCCGCGCGTTCGGAACGTCTCCCTTCGCAGAGGCGCTGTACCCGATGCCAGCCTCCACCATGCCCATCCCAGGGTTCGCTCCGTCGATCCGGAGCAGGTAGTTGTTGTTGCTCCCAGCCGCGCCGTCAGCGTCCGTCTGCGCGCTGTTGTTCACGCGGTCCTTCGCAACCACGTTCCAGTGCACGTCCCCGCTTCTCGTAACCAGCCCCGCCTTCGTGAAGGCGAACCGGAAGCCGTTGTCTACCGCAGACCAGCCCGTGCTCGCCTCCAACGATACGTCCAGCAACGACGACGGACCCGTCCCTACGTTGATCTCGATGTCGCGCGCGCCGCCGTTCACCTCCGCACGCGGCTCCGTCGTCACGCCGTCGCCGTCGCCGTCAGCCGCCGAGGCGTCCTCGCCCCCAACGTCCGGCGCAATCCCCGATCCCGTGTCCGTGATCGACCCCGTGAACGTCGCCGACGTCCCCGTCTGGATCGTCTCGTGCGCAGGTCCCGTCCCGCTGATCGACGGCGGCGTCGCGTCGACGCGCACCGTCCGCACGCGGCCGCCCGCCGTGATCTGGATCACGTCGTTCTCGCCGCCCACGATCGACGCCTGCGCGCCCACCAACTCCATCTGCGTCTTCGTCACGAAGAAGTGACCCGTGTACGGGCCGGCGCCGCCACCGGCCAACAGCAGCCGCCCCTGCCACAGCGGAGAAGCAAGCTGCGTGCGGCCAGTCCCGCTGTCAGCGCCGGTCAAGTCGCCTCCGGTGACCGCGCGGCCGCTCGTGATGTTCCGCACGTCCGCCGTTACCGTCCCAGTCGGGGTGGCTCCGCTAGCAAACGTCAAGCTGACCCACACCAGCGAGTAGGGCTGCGTCCCGTCAGCCGCGTCGGCGCCGGCGGCGTCCGTCCACGGCGTGCCACCGGCCGCCGCCACCCACACCGTGTTCCCCACCTTCGTGTAGACCGATGCGGCTTGCGCAGCCAGTTCACCGCCCGGAAGGTTGGTGGTGTTGTAGCCGACCAAGGTGAGGTCGTCGGTAGTGTCCGTCGGCACCCCAGAGCCGTAGTTCACCGTGGTGGTGGCTCCCACCGCCGGGTCAAGCACCGCCACGCCCAAACCGTCGGCGCCGGGGTTGCCGATCCTCGTCCAACTCTGCGACGCCAACACCGGCGCCACGTACAAGAGGGCTAGCAGCAACGCCGCCAGTGCTCCCACGATTGCGAATCTGCTCTTCACTTCCTACCCCCTTGTAGGTCCGGTGTCTCTACACTCACGCGCCCGAGCGCGCCATCAAGCCGCTCTCACGCCCAAAGGCGCACAGCGGCCTATCTCCGTTTCCCTCTCGCCCCCAACCCCAAATAGGCCAGGCGCGGGTTCCGATGCTCTCAACAAGCGTCTCCTTGCGATACGCTCCAACGCGTTCTATCCCATATCCCCCTACCATGTCAACAAATCCCCCCGCAACTTACCACCATTCACCAAGGCGCAAGCAGCGGCG
>JAPPFU010000272.1:5086-13824 GCA_028875085.1 Chloroflexota bacterium | reverse complement strand
GCTCAGCGGACAGCCCGCGCAGCCCTTGGGGGCGTAGCGCTCGTGGAGCACCGCTGTGTCGTCGCGCCGCACGCTCGGCGCAGGGGCGCGTCCCTCCTGCGCACCGCCGAAGAGCGAGAGCGCCCCTTGCGCCGCAGGCTCCGGTTTGTGGCCGGGGAAGCGGACGAAGTGGCGCGCGCGCTTCCACACCACGCCCATCGCCTGGAGGTCGCGCCAGTGGTTCACGCGGTGCTCGCGCCGGTGGTGAACGATGCGGCTCGCCGCCAGCGGCCCGATGCCAGGCGTGCGCAGCAGCGTCTGCTCGTCCGCGTCGTTCACGTCGATGGGGAAGCGCTCGATCTGCTGCCCTGCGATGATGAGCTTCGGGTCGGCGCGGTGGTCGAGGAAGCCGTCGCCGTCGAAGGCCGTGCGCAGGTCGTCCTCCCCGAAGCCGTAGAAGCGGCTCAGCCAGTCCATCTGATACAGGCGGTGCTCGCGCACTTTGGGCGTGGCCGGGTGCTCCTGCAATGGCGTGTACTCGATGGGGCGGAACGCGGAGTAGTAGACGCGCTTGAGGCCCATCTCGCCGTAGAGTTGCCTCATCCGCGCGAAGATGTCCGCGTCCGTCTCGTCCGCCGCCCCCACCACCAATTGCGTCGCCTGCCCCACGGCGCCGCCGTAGGCCGCTAGCATCCCCTCGCGGATACGGCGCATCGGCTCCACAATGCCCTCCTCGAACTGCTTCATGCGGCTGAGCTTGGCCATGTGCTCCGCCGTCGGCGCCTCCATATTGACCGACAAGCGCGTGCCCAGGCGTCGCGCCGCCTCGATCAGCCCCGGCTCCTTCGTGCCGGGCATCACCTTCAGGTGGACGTAGCCTGTGAAGCCGCGCTTGCGCACCGCCTCCACTACGTCCAGCAGGCGCGCCTGCGTGGCGCCCGGGTCTTTGAAGATGCCGGAGCTCAGGAACAGCCCGGCCACCGTGCCGCGCCGCTGCATCTCGTCGAACAGCGCCGCCAACTCGTCCACCTTGAAGCCGAACCGTCGTCGCGGAACCCAGTGGCTGTTGGGGCAGTAGTGGCAGTCCATAATGCAGTGGTCGGTGAACATCACCCGCAGCAGCGAGATGCGCTTGCCGTTCGGCATCGCCGCGCGATATACGCCCGCCGTCGGTGTCCGCCCGCCGCGCGGCCCGACCGCGTTCCAGCCCGTCTGCGGCCCCGCGCGCTCCTCGCTCCCGGCCGGCGCCAGGATGTCGTCCGTTGCCATGCCGCCGAGGTGATGCAGCTTCTCGTACCTGTCGGGCGCGTGCTTCACGAGCATCGGATGCCTCCCGCCGCCTAGTCCAAAGTATAGAGAACGAATGTTCTATCAAGCAGCGCCTGCGCGCAAGCGCCGGATGGCAGGGCAAGGCCGTCAGGTACAATGAGAAACGCCGGGGAGTGGCCCAGCGGAAGGGCGCCTGCTTTGGGAGCAGGAGGTCGCGAGTTCGATCCTCGCCTCCCCGACCACCCTGCCGCCCGAATCGAAGCGAGATTCCCGCTTTCGCGGGAATGACGGAGAGTGACCGCGCCGCAACGGCGCCGCCCGCCTCCCTACCCTGCCTCTTCCAGCCCCTCGCCGAAGTTCATCGCGTACAGGCGCGCGTAGACGCCGTCGCGGTCGAGCAGCTCCTGGTGGGCGCCTGTCTCCACGATGCGTCCGTGCTCCAAGACGACAATCCTGTCCGCGCCGGTGATGGTGGAGAGGCGGTGGGCGATGACCAGCGCGGTGCGCCCGCGCAGCACCGTTTTGAGCGCCTCTTGGAGTTGGTGCTCCGTCTCCGAGTCCATATTGGCCGTCGCCTCGTCCATGATGACGATCGCCGGCTTGGCGGCGATGGCGCGCGCCATGCTCACCAGTGCGCGCTGGCCCATGCTGAGGTTGGCACCGCGCTGCTCCAAGACGGTGTCATAGCCGTCGGGCAGCCGCATGATGAAGTCGTGCGCGCCCACCGCCCGCGCCGCCGCCTCAATCTCCGCGTCCGTCACGTCGGGGTGGTTGAAGCGGATGTTGGCGCGCACGCTCTCGGAGTAGAGGAACGGCTCTTGGAGCACCATGCCCATCTGCCCGGCCAGCGATTCGCGCGTCGTGCTCTTCACGTCCACGCCGTCCACCAGCACGCGCCCGCTCACCGCGTCGTAGAAGCGCGGCACGAGCGAGACAAGCGTCGTCTTGCCCGCCCCGGTCAGGCCCACGAAGGCCACCGTCTGGCCCGGCTCGATGTCCAGGTTGACGTCGCTGAGCACCTCGACGCCGGGAACGTAGGAGAAGGAGACGTTCTCGAAGGTAACGCGCCCACGCATCGGCGGCATCGGCGCGGCGTCCGGACGGTCGCGCAGCTCCGGGCGCACGTCGAGCAGTTCAAAGATGCGCGCCCCGGAGGCCATCGCTTTCTGGAACATCGTGAACTGCATCGTCATCATCCGCACCGGCTCGAACAGGCGCAGCAGATACAGCACGAACGCCGTGAGCACACCAACCTGGAGTTGGCCGTCCAGCACCTGCATTCCCCCGAACACGATGACCAGCGCTATGGCCGTCATGCTGATGAGCTCCATCGGCGGCATCAGCATCCCGGACAGGAACGCGCCCTTCACCGCCGCGTCGCGGTGCTCTGAGTTGAGGCGGTCGAACTTGCCCAGATTCAACGGCTGGCGGTTCATGCTCTGCGCCACCCGCACGCCGCTGATGCCTTCTTGCAGACTCCCGTTCACCGCCGATATGGCGACGCGGATGCGCAGGAAGGTCGGCTTGGCCATGCGCTGCCACACGGCCATCGTCGCCAGCATCAGCGGGAACGGAACCAGCGCGATGCCCGCCAGCTGCCAGTCGGTGATGAACATCGCAAGGGCGATGAAGACGATCATCAGCCCGTCGCCGATGGTCGGCACGCTCAGCTCCATGAACTCCTGGAGCGCCAGCGTGTCGTTCTGAACGCGCGACATGATGCGCCCCACCTCGTTGCGGTCGAAGAACGCCGTCGACTGCCGCTGCATGTGGTCGAACATGTCGCGCCGCAGGTCGTACAGGATGCGCGTGGTTACGCGCGCCAGCGCGCGGAACTGGACGTACTGCGAGGCGCCCAAGACGGCGGTGTCGATCAGGAAGACGATGATGACCAGCGTCAGGTTGCCGAAGCGCGTCTCGCCCTCGTCAGGCGCGATGAAGCCGTCGATGCCCCACGCGATGATCAGCGGCTGCGCGATGACCGCGCAGATGTAGCCGACGATGCCCAGCACCGCGACCGCGAACGTCCCGGGGTAGCGCATCGCGTAGCCCATCAGCCGCCGCACCACCGTCGCGTCGTAGACGTTGCCCAGGAACTGGTCGTCCAGCCCCTCGCCCAGCACTCGGCTGCGCGAAGTGGACGGGCGCGCGGTCACGGCCATCAGCCGGCCTCCTGCCCGCTCTCGGCGGGGGCGCGTCCCTCGGCGGCGGCTTGGGCGGCGCGGCGCGCCTCCTCGAACGGACGCATCTGTGATTCGTACAACTCGCGGTACTCGCCGGGGACGGCCACCAGTTCGGAGTGCGTCCCCCGCTGCACGATCTCTCCGTCCTTGAACACCAAGATGCGGTCGGCCTGGGCGATGACGTTGAAGCGGTTGCTGATGAGGAAGGTCGTCCGCCCTGCCGTAACCACGTCCAGCGCCTCCTGGATCAGCCGCTCGGTATGCACGTCCACGCTAGCGGTGGAGTCATCGAACACCAGGACGGGCGCGTCGTGCAGGAGGGTGCGGGCGATGGAGAGGCGCTGCTTCTGGCCGCCGGAGAGGCCTACGCCGCGCTCACCCACTACCGTGTCGTACTCGTCGGCGAGACCCGCGATGAAGTCGTGCAGTTGGGCGGCCTTCGCGGCGTTGGTGATCGTCTCGTCGTCCGCCGCCACATTGCCGTAGGCGATGTTGTCGCGGATGGACGCCGTGTGGATGAACACGTCCTGCTGCACGACGCCCACGTTGCGGCGCAGCGAGGTAAGCGTGAACTCCCGCACGTCACGTCCGTCGATGGTTATCTGCCCCTGCGTCGCGTCGTAGAAGCGCGGGACCAGGTGCGCAAAGGTCGTCTTCCCGCTGCCGGGGCGTCCCACTAGCGCGATCCGGCTGCCTGCGGGCGCGTCCAGGTCGACGCCGCGCAGCGCCTCATTGAAGCCGTCGTAGGCGAACGACACGCCGCTGAAACGCACGTGCCCCCGCACGCGATCGACGTCGCTCGCGCCGGGCAGGTCGCGCACCGGCGACACCGCGTCGAGGATGTCGAAGAGGCGCTGGCCGGACGACGCCGCGCGGGAGAAGTTGTTCACCGTCCACCCGATCATCCGCACCGGCATGATCATCATGTTCATGTAGACGAAGAAGGCGGCCAGCTCGCCCGGCGTCATCCCCGTGTAGACCGTCTGGCCGTCGATGATCACGCGCCCGTTGACCACCTGCTGGCCGCCGTACCACAGGATGGCCGCCATAGCGAGCATGAACCCGAAGTTCATGATGGCGAAGTTCCGCGCCCACGTGCTCTCCGCCAGGTAGGTCTGCTCCGCCACCGCGAGCGAGCGGCTGTGGAACTTCGCCTTCTCGTGCTCTTCCGCCGCGAACGCCTTCACCACGCGGATGCCCGTCAGGCTCTCCTGCAGCGCCCCCTCCATGTCCCCCGTCAGCTCCTGCACGCGCCTCCACATGCGGCGCAGCAGGCGGCTGGTCAGCGCCGCCCGGAAGGCCAAGAACGGGATGAACACCAGCGTCAGCAGCGCCACCTGCACGTCGATCAGCAGCATCGCCACGCCGGAGCCGATGATCATCACGATGATGAAGGCGGAGCGGACGGCGCCCATGTTCACGAACATCCGCACCCCCTCCACATCCGCCGTCGCCCGCGACATCAGCGACCCCGTCGCCTGCTTGTCGTGGAATGCGAACGACAGGTGCTGCAAGCGATCGTAGTAATTGTTGCGGATGCGGTAGGCCACCTTCTGCGACAGCCCCTCCGCCGCCCACGTCTGCCCCCACTGGAACAGGCCGCGCGTCATGCCGAGCAGGATCAGCACCGCGCCCAACGCGATGAGCGCATCCACCCCGCTGTCGCGGTTGGACGGGTCGAGCGCGCGGTCGATCCCCGTGGACAGCACGCGCGGAATCGCCAGCGACGCCGACGCCGCTCCAAACACCGCCAAGTAGCCGAGCAGCAACTGCCGCCGGTGGTAGCGGACGATCAGCCCTAGTATGCGGGCGAGGTGGCGCATCGCCTCCTTTCGTTGCGCGGAGCCGCCGCGGGCGCCATGGCGCATCTCCTCCCTTACGGGCGCGAGGCTGCGGCAAGCGGCGCAGGGGAGACGGGGCAAGCGCCGCGCGTGAACGCCGCGCAGCGCGCCTCCCACGATACGCTGCGGCTACGGTGCGTCCCATAGTAGTTGACTGCGCAAGCGTTTGCACCTATTCCCGCCGCCATCCTGGCCGCCCTCGCCCCAATCGCTCCCGCCTCCACCCTCCCCCACGCGCTACAATGCGCGCCCGCGCCGCCCGTGAGCGTCGCGCAGAGGAGGGACGATGGCGCAAGAGGCGTTGCAAGTCGCGGGGTTCGCGGGAAGCCTGCGAAAGGGGTCGGTCAACAGGCTGTTGCTGCATGCGGCGATGCGCCTCGCGCCGGGGGGCATAGCGGTTACCGAGTTGGACATCAGCGCCGTCCCCCTCTTCAATGAGGACGAGGAGACCGCCGGGCCGCCCGAGGCTGCCGTGCGGTTCAAGGAGGCGGTGGCGGCGGCGGACGGCCTGCTCATCGTTACGCCCGAGTACAACAGCGGGACGACCGCCGTTACCAAGAACCTCCTCGACTGGGCATCGCGCAGGAGCCGCCCGGGCAACGTCCTCACCGGCAAGCCGGTCGCCATCATGTCCATGTCGGGCGGCCCCAACGGCATTGGCATGTACGCCCGCGCCCAGGTGCGCCAGACCATCCTGTTCCCCGGCGCCGTCCCGATGCCGCGCTGGGACGTGGGCGCGCCCAACGGCGCCGCCAACTTCGACGAGGCCGGCAACCTGATCAACGAGGCGCTCGCCGAGCGCATAACGCAGGCGATGGCGCGCTTCGCCGACTGGATACGCCTCGTCGCGCCTTGGGAGTAGGCGTGGCACTGGGACGCGGCGCGTGAGCGCGAGCGAACAACCGCTGCCCGCCGAGGTGCAGGCCGCCCTGGCCTCCCACTTCTTCATCCGCACCACTTTCCGGCGGCGCGACGGCAGGCCGCGCACCATCCAAACCACCTTCGTATGGGATGGCGAGCGCCGCATCTATCTGTCCGGCTATCCCGGCAAACGCGATTGGGTCGCCAGCATCGCCGCAAACGCCGAGGTAACGGTGGACACGGTCGAATCGGGCGCGTGGTATGCCATCGCGGGCGAGGCGCGCGTCCTGCGCGAGCGCAAGGAGCGCATGCCCCACTTGCTCGCATTCGTCGAGCATTGGGCGGCGCGGGCGCGTCCGCTGCGGTTCGGGCTACGCCCGGCGCTGCTGGCATTGCGAGTGAACCGGCGCCTTGGCTTGCCCTGGTGGGGTCCGTTCTACTGCGCGCGCCGCGTACTCGACCGCATGCCCTGCGTAGAGGTACGGCTAGTGGGCGAGCCTTGGCGCCGCCCCGACGGCCCCCCGCGCCCCTCCGAGCCCGGCCACGACTATCCTTTGTGACCCCCGCTCCGGCGCGCAAACTGCGGTAGGGGCGTTGGGAAGTTGATTGACACGCTCGCGCGTTGGGGGTACGCTCTACAGAGAAGCGGCTATGTGGACTCGCCCGTCGCCCCTCTACGGCCAGGCGCCCATCGGAGACATTAGCCTCGTTATGCCCGCGAACCCCACTCCGTCCGAGCGGACGCCCCCTCTATGACCCAACGCGCCTACTGGTTGTCCGAAGACGCCGCCAAGCGTCTCGACGGCATCGTCGAGCGCATCGAGGCCAGCGCCAGCGTCGCCGTCGACCCGGCCGAGCTGGAGGGCGTGCACGAGCGCCTGAACGTGCGCGACGTGATGGCCGACCTGCCGGAGGGGATGAGCGAGGAGGACTTTGTCGGCGTCGTCAAGCTCGCGATGCTCACCGAGTGCGCGACCGACTCCTACGCCGCAGTGTTCTACGAGGGCGCGCGCGACTACAACGCGTCCTGGCTCGGGCGCTTCACCGAGCGCACCTGGGTGCCGGACGAGTACACCCACACCGCCCCCTTCAGGTCGATGCTCCTCAGCGCCGGCTTCGAGGAGGCCGAACTCGACCGCGAGATCAAGCAGGTGTTGGAGAAGACCTACGTCCACGCCTGCGGCAAGACGCCCATCGAACTGACCACCTTCGGGATGATCCAGGAGTTCCTGACCGACCATTGGCACGGCCTCATCGCCAAGCTGCTCAAGGAGCACGCGCCCCACGCGGCGTCGCTGGCCACCCGGGTGAAGCGGCGCGAGACGCTCCACTACATCTGGTATAAGGAGATGACCTCCGCGCAGATCGAGGAGAACCCCGACCTGCTGCACTTGGTGGCGGCCACGGGCGCCACCTTCAACATGCCGGGCGTCTCTCTCGCCCCTGAGTACCAACTGCGCGCGCTGGAGTGGATGCCCTTCATGGGCGCCGACCTCGACCGCAACGCCCGCGTCATCGTCCGCAGCCTGTTCGACATCGCCGGCAGCCCCGCCCGCGCGGGCGAGATGCTCCTCGAAATCGCCGTGCTCCGCGGCCTCAACATCGGCAAGATGTCCGCCGAGCGCGCCAAGGCAATCATCGACCGCCTCGGCGGGCGCGGCTACGGCCTGCTCGGCGAGGCGGTGCTCGAGTGCGTCGGCTTGCCCATCCCGCCGGAGGTTCAGGCGCGCGCCGACGCGCGGTTGGCGGGCGGCGTGCCCACCGTCGGCGCGCTCCAAGAGCGCCTGCGAGGGATGGTGCGCTCCTCTATCGCCCGCCGCATCGACCTCAGCCCCTTCTCCAATGCCTAGCCCGCTCGTGGGCGCAGCCAAGAGGTTCGCCGAGACATTCAAGGACAAGGCGGCGGAGCGCGCCTTCTTGCGCGCTGTTTCGGCTATCGCCGTCGGCAACCTCACCCTGACCCTGCCCGGCGGCGAACAACGCGAGTTCGCCGGCGCCGCGCCGGGGCCGCAGGCCGAACTGCGCGTTCACGCCGAGCGCTTCTACGCCAAGGTGCTGGCGGGCGGCGAGATCGGCTTCGGCGAGGCATACCAGGAGGGGCTGTGCGATTCGCCCGACCTGGTGGCGCTCATCAAACTGGCCATCGCCAACCGCCGCGCCGTGAACCTCAACAAAGGCCCGCTGCGCCTCGTCTCCAAGGCGGCCAACCGCCGCCTCCACCTCGGCAGGCGCAACACCGTCGCCCAGGCCAAGCACAACATCCACGCCCACTATGACCTCGGCAACGCCTTCTTCCGCCTCTGGCTGGACGAGACGATGACCTATTCGTCCGCCCTCTACGCCGCCTCGGACGAATCGCTGGCCGGCGCGCAGCGCAACAAGTACCGCGCCCTCTGCGAACTGGCGGACGTGCAAGCGACCGACCACGTGCTCGAGATCGGCAGCGGCTGGGGCGGGTTCGCCATCTTCGCGGCGCAGGAGTTCGGCTGCCGCGTAACCAGCATCACCATCTCCGAGGAGCAGCATCGCCTCGCCTCCGAGCGCGTCGCCGAGGCCGGCCTCGGCGACCGCGCCGCCATAGAACTGCGCGACAACCGCGACCTCG
>JAPPFU010000272.1:0-5076 GCA_028875085.1 Chloroflexota bacterium | reverse complement strand
GCTCCGGCTTAACCCCCAACCCCCCCCCGCGGCGCCCCCGGCGCCGCCCCCCCGCGGGGGGCGCGGTGCCGGCCGGGGGGGGCCGCGCCGCCATCGAACTGCGCGACTACCGCGACCTCGACGGGCGGTTCGACAAGATCGTCTCCATCGAGATGTTCGAGGCCGTCGGCGCGGAGTTCTTCGAAGCCTTCTTCCACGCCTGCGCTCGCGTTCTTGCGCCGGGCGGACGCCTCGCCATGCAGGTCATCACCGTGCCCGAGCGCGACTTCCCCGCCCAGCGCGACGGCGTGAACTGGATACAGAAGTACATCTTCCCCGGCGGCGTGCTGCCGTCGCTAGCCGAGATGGAGCGGGCAAGCAACGCCGCCGGGTTCGTCGTTACGTCGGCTACGGACATCGGCGCGCACTACGTCCGCACCCTCCACGAATGGCGCGAGCGCTTCTGGGCGGCCATCGACCAGGTACGCGCCGCCGGCTACGACGAGCGCTTCATCCGCACGTGGGACTACTACCTCGCGCTCTGCGAGGCGGGTTTCGCCACCCGCAACACCGGCGACGTGCAGGTGCTCTTCGAGCGCCCCGGCGTCCCCGCCTAGCCGCCTATCCGACCGTGAGCACCAGCTTGCCGCGCACGCGGCGCTCCTCCAAGTAGCGGTGCGCCTCCGCCGCCTGCTCCAACGGCCACGTGCGGTCGATGGGCGTTTGGAGCGTCCCGTCCGCAACCAAGCCGATCACCCGCTCGAAGTCCTCGCGGCTCACGCCGCTCGAGCCGGAGCCGATCACCGTGAGGTTGGTGAACCACAACTCGGGGATGGTCACCGTCACTTGGCGCTGGCCGCCCGCGACGCCGTAGACGACGATGCGTCCGCCCGGCGCCAGCGCCTTCAGCCCCTGCAGAAAGGTCTCGCCGCCCACGCCGTCGATGATGACCGGCACGCCCTTGCCGTCCGTCAGCCGCTTCGCCTCCTCCACGAAGTCGTGGGTCGCGTAGTTGACGCCGTGGTCGACGCCCAGCGTGGCCGCCCACGCCAACTTCTCGTCGGAACTGGCCGTTCCGATGACCGTCGCGCCCCGATGCTTGGCGACCTGGACATTGGCGATGCCGACGCCGCTGGCGCACGCCTGGACGAGCACTGTCTCGCCCGACTGCACGTTGCCTCGATTGACGACGTTCTGCCACGCCGTGGAGTACATGCCCGATATCGCGGCGGCGCTCTCGAACGACAGCCCGGGCGGGATGTGGTAGACGGCGCTCGCGGACACCGCGGCGTACTCGGCGTAGGTGTGGGCGTAGCCGCGCGTCAGCACGCGGTCGCCGGGCGCGAAGCCCTCTACGCCGTCGCCGACCGCCTCCACTACGCCCGCGCACTCGTAACCCGGGATGTGGGGGAGCGATTGGCCGTGGGGCAGCGGAAACGTGCCGCGCCTCCGCCCAGCCTCGGCAAAGTTCACGCCGATGGCGGCGATGGCAACAAGCACCTCGCCAGGCCCCGCCTCCGGCTTGGGAACGTCCACCAGGTGGAGCGCCTCGGGCGGGCCGGGCGCGTCGAACTGCATTGCTTTCACTGCTTACGCCTCCTCGGATGGTGTCGCGCCCATTGTCGCCCGGCGCGGCGCCGGGCGCTAGGCCGCGCCTCAGGTACACTCGGCCGCAACCTTGCCCTCACGAGGAGACCGCCGATGACGACCCCTGCCCCAACCCCAACCTCCGGTCCGTGGAACCCCCTGATGCCCCGCTTCGGAGAGCTGACGCGCGACGTGCTGTTCGGCGACGTGTGGGAGCGCCCGGGCCTCTCCAAGCGCGACCGCAGCCTCATCACCGTAGCCGCGCTCACCGTCCTCTACCGCACCGACCAACTGCGCGGCCACATCCTGCGCGCCATCGACAACGGCGTCACACAGGAAGAGTTGGCCGAGGTGTTCCAGCACATGGCCTTCTACGGCGGCTGGCCCGTGGCGGTCAACGCCTACGCGACGGCCAACCAGGCGCTCGGCCTGAACGCCTAACCCAGCAAGGGCGAGTAGACCATCCGTGCCGTGCGGCGCGCGGGCGGCTGTGCCATCAGGTCGGCGGACGCGGCGGCGTACTTCTTGAAGTGCGCCGTCTCGCGGTGCGCGTCCAGGTCCGCCTCTTCGCGGTACACCTCGTACAGGTAGAAGCGGTCGGCGTCTTCGCCGTCCTGCGACACGTCGAATTTGAGGCAGCCGGGCTCCTGGTTGGAGGCAGCGGCGTTCTCGCTGATCGCGGAGACGAACGCCTCCCGCCCCTCCGGCTTCACGTGGATATCGACCATCAGCACAAACATAGGCTTCCTCGCACGCTAGGGTTGGAGCGAGTCTAGCCCATCGCGGCCTATCATAGGATGCGGCCTATGGACGCCTACCGCCACACCAAGATCGTCGCCACCTGGGGCCCCTCCCTGGCGAGCCGACCGCGCCTGCGCGGCGCCGTGCGCGCGGGCGTCAACGTCTTCCGCCTCAACGCCGCCCACGCTACGCACGAAGAGCTGGCCGAGGCCATTCCCATCATCCGCGCCGCCGCCGAGGAGGAGGACAAGGCGGTCGCCGTGCTCCAAGACATCCAAGGCCCGCGCCTGCGCACCGGTGAATTGGCCGACGGCGAGGTCGCTCTCGAGGAGGACGCGGTCGTCGTCGTGGCCGGCGACGCGGAGACGAGCGCGGACGGACTGGTCGCCGTGCCCCACTCCGGCTTCGCCGCCGACCTGCGCGTCGGCGACCGCATCCTCATCGCCGACGGGACGATGGTGCTGCGGGTGGAGTCGCAAGGCGCCGTTCGCGTGCGGGCGCGCGTCGAGCAGGGCGGATGCCTCGGCGCGCACAAGGGCGTCAACCTGCCTGACACCGCCGTCTCCGTCCCACCGCTCACCGATAAGGACCGCGCGGACATGGCGTTCGGCGTCGAGCAGGGCGTGGACTATGTGGCGCTGAGCTTCGTGCGCCGCCGCGACGACCTGCTGGAGTGCCGCCGCCTACTCCACAGCCTGGGCGGGCGCTCGCCCATCATCGCCAAGATCGAACACCCCGAGGCGCTGGCCGACCTGGACGGGATCCTGACCGCCAGCGACGGGGTGATGGTGGCGCGGGGCGATCTCGGCGTAGAACTCTCGCCGGAGCGCGTGCCGATGGCGCAGAAGCGCATCATCCGGCGCGCCATCGAGATGGGCGTCCCCGTCATCACCGCCACGCAGATGCTCGAGTCGATGGTGTCGCGCCCCACGCCCACGCGCGCCGAGGCGTCCGACGTGGCCAACGCCATCCTCGACGGCACGGACGCGCTGATGCTCTCGGCGGAGACGGCGGTGGGCAGCTACCCCATCCACGCCGTGGAGACTATGGCGCGCATCGCCGTGGAGACGGAGGCGAACTCCGAGCAGGCGCGCTTCTCCTATCCCACCAACGAGCAGGGGCACCTTATGGCCGCCCACGCCGTCTCCCTGGCCGACGACCTGCAGGCGGACGCGCTGCTCGTGTTCACAAGGTCGGGCCACTCGGCGGAACTGGTGTCGCACCAGCGCCCCCGCGCGCCCATCTACGCGATGACCACCGACCCCGTCGTGCGTCGCCGCCTGGCGCTCATCTACGGCGTAACGCCCGTCCTCGCCGACCTGGCGTCGGGCGATTCGGCGGTGATGGTGGAGTACGGCCTGCAAACGCTCCTGCGCCGAGGCCTGGTGGAGGGCGGCGCGCGCGTGCTCGTGCTCGGCTCGTCGCCCGTGCTGGGCCGCGGCCTCACCAACCTCATCACCATCCGCACTGCCTCCCGCGCCGGGCTGTAACGTCCGGCGCCCGGCGTTGACAGCGGCGCACGCAGCGGCTAATACAGGCGGAGCACACAACGGCGGAGGAGGCGATCCATGGCGGCAGGCGACATGATTGCGGAGACCATCCGGCTGACGGGCCACGGCGGCCTGTCCATTCGCGCCTACGTGGCGCGCCCTCCGGGGCCAGGCCCCTTCCCCGGCGTGCTCATCGCGCACCACATGCCGGGTTGGGACGAGGAGAGTTTCGAGACGGCGCGGCGCTTCGCCCATCACGACTACGCAGCCATCTGCCCCAACGTCCAAGAGCGCATCCCCGACCTCCCCCGCGCCGAGCGCATGCAGCACGTGCGCGGCCAGGGCGGGCTGAACGACGAGGAGATGCTGGGCGACCTCCAAGCCGGGCTCGACTACCTGCGCTCCGGCGGCGGCGGTTTCGAGGTTGGGCGCATCGGCGTCATCGGCTTCTGCTCCGGCGGGCGCGTCGCCTACATGGCCGCCGCTCGGCTCGACGTGGACGCGACGGTGGACTGCTGGGGAGGCAACGTCATCGCCTCACCTGAGCGCATCTCCGCCAACCAGCCCGTCTCCGTCATCGACATGACGCCCGACATCGGCTGCCCCATCCTCGGCATCTTCGGCAACGACGACGCCGACCCGGACGTGGCACAGGTGAACGCGACGGAGGAGGCGCTGCGGCGGCACGGCAAGGAGTACGAGTTCCACCGCTACGACGGCGCCGGCCACGCCTTCTTCAGTTGGGAGCGCCCCGCCTACCGCGCCGAGCAGGCGGCGGACGCGTGGCAGAAGGTGTGGGCGTTCTACGAGCGCTGCCTCAGCCGCGCCGAGCAGGCCGCCGCCGGCTAGCGATGACTGCCGCGGAGCAGACCATCGCCTCCAAGGCCGTCGTCAGGCGGTTGTGGGACGAAGTCTTCAACATGGGCAAGTTGGAGACCGCCGAGGAGTTGCTCGCCGCCGATTGCCTCGACCACAACCCCTACGGGGATGCGGACGGCGCCGCGGAGACGGTGAAGCACTGGTTCGCCCCGCTGCGGGCCGCCCTGCCCGACGCGGCGGACGCCTTCCCCGACCTCCACTCCACCTTCGACGCCATCATCGCGGAAGGCGACCGCGTGGTGGTGCGCGGCTCCGAGCGCGGCACGCACCGCAACACCTACCGGGGCGCGCCGCCCACCGGGCGCTACTACCGTCTCGACGTGCTCAACGTCTTCCGCGTGGCGGACGGGCGCATCGTCGAGCGCTGGGGCGCGGCGGACACCCTCGGCTTCACCAAGGG
>JAPPFU010000031.1:7698-14403 GCA_028875085.1 Chloroflexota bacterium | reverse complement strand
CCCGTGCCCAATCCGGCGACGAAGTGCGTCACCTCCGGCAGGTCGGCCACGATCTCCGGCCCCGTCGTCTCGTAGTGGGCGGCCGGGTTCGCCTCGTTGCCATACTGGTAGAGCATCACGTACTCGCTCGGCGCGTCGTCCGCCATCCGCTGCGCCAGGGCAATTGCGCCGTTCGTCCCCTCCGCACCTGGCGAGTAGACGACCTGTGCGCCGAATGCGCGCAGCAACTCCGCGCGCTCGGGCCCGACGTTGTCGGGCATCACGGCAGTGAAGCGGTAGCCCAGGCGCGCCGCGATCATCGCCAGCGAGACGCCCGTATTGCCGGAGGTGGGTTCAAGGATGGTCTTATCCGGCGACAGCGCCCCCTCGGCCTGCGCCTTGCGCACCATCGCGCGGGCGATGCGGTCCTTCACGCTGCCGGTGGGGTTGTGGCCTTCCAGCTTGGCGAAGACACGCACGCCGGGCTTGGGGCTAAAGGTCGGAAGCTCCACAAGCGGCGTGTTGCCGATGGCTTCAACGATGTTGTCGCTACGCATGGACGAGCGGCTCGTGACGCAGAGCGTTGGCCGCGGCGCGGCTACCCGGCGGCGACGTGATCGGCCTCGGCGTCGAGCGCGGCGGGCGCCAGACCGCAGAACACCTCGTAGTCGATGAGCTCGGTGACCGTAGGGGTGTCGCCGCAGAGCGGGCACTCGGGGTTGCGGCGCGTCTTGACCATGCGGAACTCCATGTTCAGCGCGTCCACCAGCAGCAAGCGCCCCACCAACGGCTCGCCGATCCCCAGCAGCACCTTCACCACCTCGGTCGCCTGGATGCTGCCGACCGTGGCCGTCAGCGCGCCGAGCACCCCCGCCTCCGCGCAATTCGGCACCAGCCCAGGCGGCGGCGGCGACGGGAACAGGCAGCGGTAGCAGCCCTGGCCGGGCAGATAGGTGGTCACCTGGCCGTCGAAGATGAGGATACTCCCGTCCACCAGCGGCTTGCCCGAAAGGTACGCGGCGTCGTTCACCAGGTAGCGGGTGGCGAAATTGTCCGCGCCGTTGACGATGACGTCGTAGTCGCGCATCGTCTCCATCGCGTTCTCGGAGTTGATGGCGTACTCGTGGCCTACCACCTCCACGCTCGGGTTATAGCGGCGCAGCGTCTGCTTGGCCGACTCCAACTTCGACATCCCCACCGTCTCGCTGTTGTGCAGCACCTGGCGCTGGAGGTTGCTCAGGTCGACCACGTCGAAGTCCACCAGGCCGATGGTTCCCACCCCGGCAAGCGCAAGGTATAGCGCCACCGGGCCGCCCAAGCCGCCCGCGCCGATGATGAGCGCCTTCGAGCCGATGAGGGTTCGCTGACCGGACGAGCCGATCTGCGGCATGATGATGTGGCGGCTGTAGCGCCGCACCTGCTCCGGTGTCAGGGCCGGTCCCGTCGTCATTGTTCCCCTCCTGCGCCTCTTACGCGCTCTCCTGCGTCGGGCGCGCCGCCCGGCGCGAATATGCTCACTCTACTTGACTGCCCGGTGCGCCCGAAAGGGCTAAATCGGCCCCGCGACGGGCTGGCGCGGGAAAGCCAAGTCCCACACCGTCGTGCCCTCCAGCACGCGCTGCACCGCGTCCTCCACGCCGCGCCATATCTCCCGCTGCGTACACGAACCCGACAGCACGCAGTCGTCCTGATCGGCGATGCAGTCCAGCGGCGCGATGCGCCCCTCGAGCGTGGCGACCACCTCGCTCAGCGCGATGTCGTGCGGGTCGCGCGCGAGCAGATGGCCGCCGCGCGGCCCGCGCCGGCTGCGGATGAAGCCGAACTTGTTCAGCGTCGTCAACACCTGGTCGAGATACGGCTCCGGGATGTGCTGGCGCCGCGCCACGTCCGCCGTCCGCACCGGGCCGTCGGCAGTGGACTGCGCCAGGTCGACCAGCGCCCGCACACCGTAGTCCACCTTCATCGGGATGCGCATGGCGCCGCTCCTCCGGGGCGCTCCGCCCCGCGCCCGCACTCCTCATCATAGCGCCTCCCGCGCCGAGAAATCAATAAAGTCGGTCAACAATGCGCCTTTCTCCCCGCCCGCCCAACATATGACATCCGCCCGTTGCCAAAACGGAACGCCCGTGCCACTATGCCCCTATGGAGACCGCTTCGCCCCTCCTCGCCCCCCTTCTCCCCGTAGGGACAGGTTTGAAACCTGTCCGCATGACCAACACGGGGCACGCCCTCCCCTCCCAATCCTCGCGCCTGCTATGCTATGCCTTCGCGGCCATGCGCATGCGAGCCGCCCGGAGCCTAGCCGATGACCACGACGCCCATCACTCTCGCCGCCGAGCCGCGCACCGCGCTCGGCCACAAGAACCGCGCCCTGCGGCGCGGCGGCTTCACCCCCCTGCACGTCTACGGCCACGGCGAGCCGTCGCTGGCCTTGCAGTGCGCCACCCCGGACGCAGCCCACGTCCTCGCCTTCACCCGCGCGACCGCGCCGCTCACCCTCCAAGTCGCCGGCGGGGACGACCTCTTCGTTATGGTGCGCGAGGTGCAGCGCCACCCCGTAACCGACGAACTGGTGCACATCGACTTCATCCGCATCTCCCGCACAGAGCGGGTGCGCGCCCATGTGCCCGTCCGCCTCGAAGGCGAAGCGCCGGGCGCTAGGGCAGCGGGCGCCACCCTCGTCCAAGACCTACACGAGGTCGAGGTCGAGGCGCTCCCCCTCGAGATCCCCAGCGACTTCACCGTTGACGTCTCCGGCCTCGAGAGCTCGGCGGACGCGGTGCACGTGAGCGACTTGGCCGCGCCGGCCCGCGTGACCATCCTGACCGACCCCGGCGCGTTGATCGTCCGCATCGTCCAGCAGCGCCCCGAGGCCCTGGAGGAAGCGGAGGCGGAGCCGGAGCCTGCGGAGGCCGAGGCTGCAGCCGAAGCCGCGCCGGAGGAGGAGTCTGCCGAAGCCTAGCGCGGCGTCAACTCGGCAGTCGCGCGCCCACGAACTCGCGGTGGCCGCGCACGAACTCCTCGACGCTCACCGAAGCCCTGCCCTCCAACTTCACCCGCAGCGGCAGCAGCAACCCCTCGCCCGTCCCCACCGCCGCGCCCGCGCCGTGAGCCGCCACCGCGCCGGGCGGCGCGCTTCCGGACAGCGCCCGCGCCTCCTGCACGTCCAGCTTGCGCCCCCGCCACCACGTAGAGGTGCCCGGCCACGGGTCGTACGCCCGCGTCTGCCGCTCGATCGCCGCCGCGCTCCGGCGCCAATCGATAACGCCCGCCTCCTTCGTAATGCGGCGCAGCGGCGGGTCGCCCGGCCCTTGCGCGCGCGGAGCTATCTCGCCGCGAACGTAGGCGGGCAGCGCCTCGAACGCCAACTCCGCGCCCAGTTCGAACAGGCGCGTCGTCAAGGCGGGCGCGCGCTCGTCGCCGCGCAAGCGAACCGTCCGCTGCGCCACGATCGGCCCCGTGTCGATCCCCTCGTCCATCACAAAGAGCGTCGCCCCCGCCTCGCCGTCGCCCACCAGGATCGTCTCCTGCACCGGCGTCGCGCCCCGGTGGCGCGGCAGCAGCGACGGATGGACGTTAAGCGCCCCCAGCGGCGCAACGCGCAGGAACTCATCGGGGAGGATCTTGCCGTAAGCCGCCAGCACCAGCAGATCGGGGCGCAGCATGCGGAGCGACTCCGTCGTCTCCGGGGAGTGCGCGGCGTCCGGCGCGTACACCGTATAGCCGCGCTCCAGCGCGTAGCGCTTCACTGGCGATTGCTCGACGGCGCGCCCGCGGCCCGAGGGCCTATCCGGCGCTGTGTAGACGCCGACCACCGGCCACCCCAACGCCTCCAGCGCGCGCAGCGTCGGGAGCGCTGCCGCTGGAGTTCCCAGGAAGACCGTGCGGGGGCTGTCCACGGCTGAATCTTACCGCACGAGGCCCCCCGCAGGCCGCGCCGGGGCGCCCTGAGCGAGCGCCTGGGGAGGCGCCAAAACCGGGGGGCAAATTGCCCGATGCCCCCTCTTGCGTTCTCAAACGCGGCGCGTGCTACCTTGCCCGCCCTTGCTCGCTGAGCCGGCGTGGCGCGCATGGCCGGGCGGGCAGGGACACGGGGTGTTTCCCCACCAACATCTACTGCGGAGTAGGAACGCTGACGACCGTCGCCAACGCCCAGCGCGCCTGGGAGGCCGCCCTTGGTCGCCTCGAAGTCCAGGTGCCCAGGCCCGCCTACAACACCTGGCTGCGGGGAACCGTCGGCCAATCGCTCGACGCCGACCGCCTGGTCGTGGCGGCGCCGTCGGCATTCATCGCCGAGCACCTCAACGCCCGCATGCGCGGCATCGCGTGCTCTGCCGTCCACGCCGTCGTCGGCGAGGAACGGGACGTGGCGTTTGTGGTCGGCAACGCCCCGGCGCCCCAACCGGCCGCGCCAACGCCCGAGGCGGCGCCCATCGCCGCGCCTCCCAACCGGTCGCCGCTCAACCCCCGCTACACCTTCGAGGCGTTCGTCGAGGGCACAAGCAACCGCCTCGCCTTCGCCGCCGCCCAGGCCGTCGCGGACGCACCCGGCGACGCCTACAATCCCCTCGTCGTCTACGGCGCCGTCGGCCTCGGCAAGACGCACCTGCTCCACGCCATCGGCCACCACCTCCACGCCCGAGGCCGCGCATTCCGATACGTAACCAGCGAGCGCCTCGTCAGCGACTACACCGCCGCCGTCCGCGAAGGCCGCCGCCGCATCGACGAGTTCAACCTCGCCTACCGTTCCCTCGACGCGCTGCTCATCGACGACATCCAGTTCCTCGCCGGCAAGCAAGGCACGCAGGAGACCTTCTTCCACATCTTCAATGCCCTCCACGACAACGCCCGGCAGATTGTCGTCACCTCCGACTGGCCGCCAAGCGCGCTGCGCCTGCTCGACGACCGCCTGCGCTCGCGGCTGGAGTGGGGACTGGTTACCGATGTCAGCATGCCCGACCCGGAAACGCGGGCGGCAATCCTCCAACGCATCGCCAATCGCTCCCCTGTGCCCGTGCCGCCGGAAATCATCACCGCGCTCGCCCAACGCAACACAACCTGCATCCGCCAGCTAGAAGGCTCACTCGGCCGGGTGGTCGCCGCGGCCCAGTGGACCGGCATCCCCTTAACTCTCGCGGCCATCGAGAAGGAGTTGGCGACCTACGCCCCCGCGCCTGAGCCTATGAGCGCGACCGAGGTAATCGCCCGCGTGAGCCAGGCATTCGGCCTGCCCGCCGCCGCGCTCACTGGCAAACGCCGCGACCGTAAGATTGCCAGAGCACGGCACATCGCCGCCTGCCTCCTCGCCGAACGCCTCTCGTTGAATCCGGTGGAAATCGGCGAACTACTCGGCAACCGCGACCGCGCCACCATCGCCTATGCCATCCGGCAAGGGGAACAGGCGCTCGCCGCCGACCCCGAAGCGCAACGCGTTGCCACGAACATCACCCAGTCCTAACGCTATTCCTCATACATTCAACAACCATGCTCAGCCCCGTACACAAGACCGTTACGGCGCTCCAACGACTTTCCCACCCGGTTCTCCCTTTCGAAGTGGCAGCCTTTGTTCCTACTATCTTTCCCAGGTTGAAGCCTGCTAGGAATAAGAGATGCTGGATGTGAAGGAGCTACAAGTCGTTGGAGGCCGCGGCGGCGATGGCGCTATCTCCTTTCGACGGGAGAAGTTCGTCCCGAAAGGCGGGCCTGACGGCGGGGACGGCGGCGTTGGGGGCGCCGTAGTGGTGCAGGCCGTGCGCTCGCGTGCGACCCTGACTCATCTCGCCAGGACGAGCCTCGTGCGCGCCGAGGCCGGGGCTAACGGTCGCGGCAACAACCGCACCGGGCGCAATGGCAAGGGTCGCGTCATCGAGGCGCCGGAGGGCACGACTATCTGGGAATTGGACGCGCATGGGGGCAAGAGCATGCTTGCGGACCTCGTAAGCGACGGCGACCGAGCCGTGGCCGCGCGCGGCGGTTCGCCAGGCCGTGGCAACGTGCGGTTTGCCAACCCGACGCTGCAAGACCCGCTCCTTGCCGAGGCGGGCGAGCCAGGCGAGGAGCGCCGGTTGCTATTGGAGGTACGGCTGCTTGCCGACGCGGCCATCGTCGGCGCGCCTAATGCCGGGAAGTCGACGCTGCTGAGTGTGGTCTCTCGCGCCCAGCCGAAGATTGCGGACTATCCGTTCACGACGCTTGAGCCGGTGCTCGGCGTAGTGGAGCGCCACGATCGCGCAATGGTGCTGCTTGACGTGCCGGGGCTTATCGAAGGCGCGTCGGAAGGCAGGGGGCTGGGCCACGACTTCTTGCGCCACACAGAGCGCGCCCGCCTCCTGATTCATCTGGTGGACGGCCTCGCCGATGACCTGGCGCAAGACTTCGCGGCGGTAGCGGCGGAGATCGCCGCGCATCGCAGCGAGGCCTCCACGGCACCCGTTGTGGTCGCCGTTACGAAGCAGGACGTGCCGGAGGCGCGCGAACGCTACCACGCGCAACGACAGGCGCTCGCTGCCGCGGCAGGCCAGGAGCCGCTGGCCGTCTCCGCAGCCACGGGCGAAGGAGTGGAGCGCCTCCTTGACCGTGTGCTCGCGCTTCTGCCTGACGCGCCGCCCCGCGCCCGCGAAGCCCCTTCAGATGAGCCTGGGCCCGCGCCCGCGCCTCAACGCGAGCGCGTTGCGCCGCGAGTGCAGCGCGATGGCGATGCCTTCGTCGTCTACTACCGCCCGGCGG
>JAPPFU010000031.1:1980-7688 GCA_028875085.1 Chloroflexota bacterium | reverse complement strand
GAGCGCATCGCGGCAATGGTGGACATGGAGAACTGGCGGGCCAGGCTGCAATTCCACCAGTGGCTCGACCGGGCGGGCGTGCTCCGCGCGCTCGACGCGCAGGGCGTAGACTCCGGCGACACCGTCCGCATCGGCGGGCTAGAACTGGAGTGGCAGTAGTGCGGCGCGGGCTGCTCGGCGGAACCTTCGACCCGGTGCACAACGGGCACCTGCGTCTGGCCTACGTCGCGCTGGAGGCCTTAGCGCTGGAGGGCGTCTGGTTCCTCCCCGCGGGGCAACCCTGGATGCGGCGTGGCGCCCCTCTCTCCGCCCGGGAGGCGCGCAGGGAGATGACGGCGCTCGCCATCGCCGCCGAACCCCGCTTTCATCTGCTAACCAACGAGCTCGACCGCCCCGGCGACACCTACACGGCGGACACGCTCGAAGAACTCGCCCGCGACGGGTGGTCGCCCGACGAGACCTATTTCATCCTCGGCGCTGACGCGCTCGCCGGCGTACACCTTTGGAAGCAGCCGAGGAAGATTCTCGAACTGGCGCGGCTGGCCGTAGCCCCCCGAGAGGGCCGCGCCCTCGACCTGGCGGCGCTCGAAACCGTCGCCCCTGGCGCAGCGGCGCGCATCGTGCCAGTGGAGATGGAGCCGGTCGCCGTCAGCTCCACGGAGTTGCGGGCGAAGGCCGCCGCAGGCGAGCCGATTCGCGGCAGCGCCCCGGACGCCGTGGCCGGCTACGTTGAGAAGATGAAGCTGTACCGCGAGGGCATAACAGTGGAGACGAAGGGAGTGAGGGAATGACGCAGACGACCGCGCCCAGGCAGTTGGCGGAGCGGATCAAGGCGGTGGCGTTGGAGGTGGGCGCGCTCACCTTCGGCGACTACGTGCTCGCCTCCGGCCAGCGGAGCGCCTACTACTTCGATGGGCGGATGCTGACGCTCTCCGCTCGGGGCGCCGCCCTGGTGGGGGAGGCGCTGTTGCCAGTGGTGCGCGTGTCGGGCGCGGAGGCCATCGGCGGCCCGACGCTCGGCGCCGATCCGATGGTCACCGCCGTTTCGCTGTTCAGCGCGCAGGACGGCGGCGCTGCGCTGGACGCATTTATCGTGCGCAAGGGGGAGAAAGACCACGGCACGGGCAAGCTTATCGAAGGCCCGCTAGCGCGCGAGTCGAAGGTGGCCATCGTGGACGACGCCTGCTCCACGGGCGGCAGTCTGATTCACGCCGTGGGCGCGGCGGAAGCCGCCGGGCACGAGGTCGTCTTGGTGGCTTGTATCCTCGATCGCAACCAGGGCGGCGGCGACTACTTCCGCAATCGGGGCTACGCTTTCGCAGCGCTGCTGACCGCTGACGCCGAGGGCAATATCACCGTCGCGGACTAGACGTCCAGGTTCTGCACCTGCCGCGCATGCGCGGTGATGAACTCCTTGCGCGGCGCCACCACGTCGCCCATCAGCGTGTTGAACGTCTCGTCCGCTCGCGCCGCATCCTCGACGGAGACCTGGAGCAGCGTCCGCGCCTCGGGGTCCATCGTCGTCTCCCAGAGTTGCTCGGCGTTCATCTCGCCCAGCCCCTTGTAGCGCTGGATGCTGATGCCCTGGCGGTCGGCGGCGCGCTCCACGGCCTCGGCCAGTTCGTGCCACGGCACGCCCTCGGCCGCTACTGCGTCCCGCTTGGCGATGCGGAAGGTGCGCCCGTTGACCCACTTGGAGACGGGCGCGATGGCGTTCTTGGCGCGGTGGAGCGCGGGCGATTCGAAGAGGCGCTTGACGTCGATGACACCGTGCTCTTCGACGACGAGGCGGTACTCGTCCGCCTCCGCGTCCACCTCGGCCTTGCAGACGAAGCCAGCCTCCTCCAGGCACTGCTGGAGGGCGTCGACGGTGGCCTCGCCGTCGATCATCAGGCGGAACCACTGGTCGTGAGCGCCCTTGACTATGGCGCCCGCCACCTCTTGCGTCACTCCGAGCGGCGAGAGGGCGGCGGTCCACGCTTGGAAGTCGCGCAGGGCGCCGACGAGCGTCTGCAGCTCCGGCCCAGCCGCAGCCAGCGCCCCATCCTCGTCCTCGGAGGAGACGACCATGCGCCCGTAGAGCTGGTTGGCCAGCCATGCGTCCTTTGCCGTCTCGTCGAACTGGTACTGGACGGCGCGGCCCTTGGCGGTGCGGTAGAGGGGCGGCTGTGCGATGTAGAGGTAGCCGCCGTCGATGAGCGGGCGCATGTTGCGGAAGAAGAAGGTCAGCAGCAGCGTGCGGATGTGCGCCCCGTCCACGTCGGCGTCGGTCATGATGATGACCTTGTGGTAGCGCAGCTTGGTCAGGTTGAAGTCCTCTCCGATGTTCGCGCCGATAGCGGTGATGAGCGTTCGGATGGAGTCGTGCGCCAGCATCTGGTCGAAGCGGGCCTTCTCCACGTTCAGGATCTTCCCTCGCAGTGGCAGGATTGCCTGGGTGCGCCGGTCGCGCCCCATCTTGGCCGAGCCGCCTGCCGATTCGCCCTCCACCACGAACAACTCCGCCAGTTCGGGGTTGCGCTCCGAGCAATCGGCCAGCTTGCCGGGGAGCGAGCCGCCGTCCATGGCGTTCTTGCGGATCACCAGGTCGCGCGCCTTACGCGCCGCCTCGCGGGCGCGCTGCGCGGTCAGGCACTTGTCTATGATGCGCTGCGCCTCGCGCGGGTGCTCCTCCAGGTAGAACTCCAGTTGTTGTACCACCACCTGCTCGACGTGCGTCTTGGTCTCGGCGTTGCCCAGCTTGCCCTTGGTCTGCCCCTCGAACTGCGGCTCCTCCAACCGGACGCTGACGATTGCGGTGAGGCCCTCGCGCACGTCCTCGCCGGACAGGTTGGCCGTGTCGCCGTTGAGCAGCTTGTTCTTGCGGGCGTAGTTGTTGATGGCGCGGGTGAGTCCCGTGCGGAAGCCGACCAAATGCGAGCCGCCGTCGGCGGTGTTGATGCAGTTGGCGAAGGCGAGCGTGCTCTCGTAAAACCCGCCGTTGTACTGCAGCGCGACCTCCACCATCGTCGCATCCACTTCCTGCTCCGTGTAGAAGGGGTCTTCCTGAAGCACTTCGCGGTTGTGGTTCAGGTGTTTGACGAAGGAGGCGATGCCCCCCTCGAAGTAGAAGGTACGGTCGTCCATCGGCTGGTCTTCGGACAGCAGCGAGATCCAGATGCCCTTGTTCAGGAAGGCCATCTCGCGGAAGCGCTTGCGCAGCGTCTCGCGCTCCATCACGACGGAGTCGAAGACTTGCGGGTCGGGCCGGAAGGTCACCGTCGTCCCGCGCGCCGCCTCCGGCGCCATCTCCCCCTCCTCGCGCACCTCGCCCGTGGGGATGCCGCGCTCGTACTCCTGGGAGTAGACGCGCCCGTCGCGCCGCACCTCGAGGCGCATCCACTCGGACAGGGCATTGACGACGGAGGCGCCGACGCCGTGGAGGCCGCCCGACACCTTGTAGGCGCCGCCGCCGAACTTCCCGCCTGCGTGCAGCGTGGTCATGATCGTCTCGAGCGCCGACTTGCCGGTGACCGCGTGGAGATCGACGGGGATGCCGCGGCCGTTGTCCGTCACGCGCACCGTGTTGTCCGCCAGCAACTCGACGACGACACGGTCGCAGTGTCCCGCCATGGCCTCGTCGATGGCGTTGTCCACCACCTCTTGCACCAGGTGGTGGAGCCCCCGGTGGTCGGTGCTGCCGATGTACATGCCGGGGCGCTTGCGCACCGCCTCCAGCCCCTCCAGCACCTGGATATCGGAGGCGGTGTAGTCCTGGTTCAACTTTTCGGTGGCTACCATGGGGCCGGTTGGTGCTCCTAAGGGGATGGGAAGACGGCTGCGGCTGTGAAGGCCGGAGTCCGACGCGCGGGCCTTGCCCGGCGTTGGCCGCTCTTCCCGCTCCGGGATATAGCGGTAGGCGCTACAGTTATTCTATCGCGTGCGCGCGCGTGCGGGATAGGCGTTTACGGCGCAGATCACGCCCATATCGTTACACCGCAGCGCCTCCGGGCGCCAAGAGGGAAGTCAAACGCCGAACGGGCGCCCGGAGGCTGCCTCCACGCCCGCCCTTGACGCGCGAACCGCGCTTAGGCACTATGCCCCTCAAGCGCCGCCGCGCCTCTAGTCGTGCCCGCTCCCCCTATCATAGCCATCGATGGACCCGCCGCGTCGGGCAAGACCAGCGTGGGCTGCGCCTTGGCCGCCAGGCTCGGCTGCCGCTTCGTGGATACCGGCCTTATGTACCGCGCCGTAACCGCCCTCGCTCTGGAGCGCGGCGTTCGCCTGGACGACGACGCGGCGCTGACGTGCCTGGCGGAGGGCGAGCGCATCGAACCGGGCGAGCGCGTCCTGGCCAACGGCGCAGACGTAACCGATGGCCTGTGGAGCGCTGACGTGGAGCGCAGCGTCTCTCGTGTGTCCGCCGTCTCCGGCGTGCGGCGCGCGTTGGTCGCCCAGCAGCGCCTCCTCGCCGAGCAGGGTGTTGTGATGGTGGGGCGCGACATCGGCTCGGTCGTCCTGCCCGGCGCCGCGAAGGTCTACCTCGATGCCTCCGTGGGGGAGCGCGCCCGCCGCCGCGCCGCTGAGACGGGCGCGCCGGATGAGGAGCGAGTGCGCGCGGAATTGGAGCGCCGCGACCGCCTCGACAGCGAGCGCGGCGACTCGCCGCTGCGTGTTCCGGACGGCGCGGTCGTCGTCGATACCGACGGCCTCGACGTCGACGGCGTGGTAGACGCCGTCCTCGAGGCGTTGGGGAGGTAGCGGGGCGTGCTGCGCGACGGGTGGTATCGGTCGGCCAAGCTGCTCGCCCGCCTGATGATGCCCACCTTCGGGCGCGTCGAGGTGGAGGGCGTGGAGAACGTGCCGCCTTTCGGCCCGCTCATCATCGCGGCCAACCACCAGTCCAACGCCGACCCGCCCGTGCTGGTCCACGCCTTCCCGCGCCCCATCTGGTTCGTGGCCAAACGCGGCCTGTTCGTCACTCTTCCCGTGCGCTACATCTTGCGCCGCTTGCATGCCCGCCCCGTCGCCCGCGACGGGCGCGACGTGGACGCAGTGAAGTGGGCGATCGAACAGGTGGCTCAAGACCATGCGCTGCTTATCTTCCCGGAGGGGACGCGCAGCCCCGGCGCTCTCGCCCCCGGCGGCGACGGCCTCGCCTACCTGGCGCTCCGCACCCAAGCACCCATCATCCCCGTTGGCATCACCGGCACGGAGCGCATCAACAACTACGCGCGCGTCGCGTTTCCCTTCACGCGGATCAAGGTGGCGATAGGCGAGCCATTCACGCTCCCGGTGGTGGAGGGGCGGCTGCCGCGGGCGGCGCTCCATTCGATGACGGAGATGATCATGGAGCGCATCGCGGCGCTGCTGCCCCAGCCCTATCGAGGCGTCTACGGGGCGGAGCGGTGCGCGCCGGGCGAAACCTAGCGGTGCTATACTCGCCCTTCGGCGCTTCGGGCCTTGGCGCGATTGGCCCGGCGCTCCGCCGCGCGTTCGGCTGACCGGCCGGGAGGCTGCGCGGCGTCAGCATACGGAGGAGGATGAGGCGAATGGCGACGGTGACCGGCGGCAAGCTGGTGTACCGCCTTGCCGAAGGCAGCGCCGCGATGGCGCACCTGCTCGGCTCCAAGGGGGCGCACGCCAGCGAGATGGCGCGCATCGGCGTCCCCGTGCCTCACGGCTTCGTCATCACCACTGCCGCCTGCCGCGAATACCTGCGCCTTCAC
>JAPPFU010000031.1:0-1970 GCA_028875085.1 Chloroflexota bacterium | reverse complement strand
CGGCCTGTGGGAGGCCATCGTCGAGAATGTCCACGCCCTTGAGCGCGACGCCCAACGCCGCTTCGGCGACCCGAACGAGCCTCTTGTCGTCTCCGTCCGCTCCGGCTCCGCCGTCTCCATGCCCGGGATGATGGACACCATCCTCGACATGGGCGTGACGGACGACACATGGCGCGGGCTGGCCGCCATGATGGGCGACGAGCGCCCTGCTCTGGACGCCTACCGCCGCTTCATCCAAGGCTTCGGAGGCGTGGTGTTGGGCATCGATCGCGCCCGCTTCGAGGCACGCTTGGAGGAGGCCAAGGCCGCGCGGGGCCTGCGCTTCGACTACGAACTCCCGCCCGACGCTCTGCACGACCTCATCGCCGAGTTCAAGCAGGTCATCGTCGACGCCACGGGCGCGCCCTTGTCCGGCGACCCGTGGACGCTCCTGCGCCAGGCGGTGGAGGCGGTCTTCGCCTCGTGGAACAACCCGCGCGCCATCACCTATCGCGACTTCCACGGCATCTCCCACGATATGGGCACCGGCTGCGTGATTATGGCCATGGTCTTTGGCAACCTCGGCTCCGACAGCGGCACCGGCGTCCTCTTCACGCGCTCCCCCGCCACGGGCGAGCGCACCCTCTACGGCGAGTTCTTGACCAACGCCCAAGGCGAGGATGTCGTCGCCGGCGTCCGTACCCCCGCCCGCATCGCCCAACTCTACGGCGACATGCCGGCCGTCTACGCCCAACTCGAGGAGACGGCGCGCAAGCTGGAGGCCCACTACCGCGACGTGCAGGACATCGAGTTCACCGTCGAACGCGGCAAGCTCTACATCCTCCAGACGCGCGGCGCCAAGCGTACCGCGCACGCCGCCGTCAAGATCGCCGTCGACCTTGAGCGCGAGGGCGTGCTCAGCCGCAGCGAGGCCGTCGGGCGCCTCGACGCGGAGGAGGTCACGCAGGTGCTGATGCCGCGCTTCGACTCCGCCGCCAAGGCGGAAGCCGTCGCCGCAGGCCGCCTCTTCGCCGAAGGCGTCGCAGGTTCGCCCGGCGCGGCCTCCGGCGCGATTGTCTTCGACCCCGACCGCGCTGTAGAGCTGGCCGATCAGGGCGTTAAAGTCATCCTCGTCCGCCACGAGACCAGCCCCGACGACGTGCACGGCATCATCCGCGCCGAGGGTGTCCTGACCGCCAAGGGCGGCATGACCAGCCACGCCGCCGTCGTAACCCGTGGCCTCGGCAAGCCCGCCGTCGTCGGCTGCGAAGAGCTGAGCTTTGAGAACGGCGCCGTCTCCGCTCGCGGCCATGCCCTGGCCGAGGGCGATCTGATGAGCATCGACGGCGCGACGGGCGAAGTGCTGGTGGGGGAGGTGTCCGCCCGGGACCCCGAAGCGGACGAACTGGGCGACCTCAATACGCTGCTCGCATGGGCCGACGAACTGCGCCGCCTGCAAGTGTGGGCCAATGCCGACGCCCCGGAAGACGCGCGCCGCGCCCGCGACAACGGCGCTCAGGGCATAGGCCTCTGCCGCACCGAGCACATGTTCTTCGATCCCGAGCGCTTGCCCCACGTCCAGCGCATGCTCAGCGTCGGCCCTCAGGCGTCGCGTTTGGAGCGTGAGGCGGCTGAGCTGCGAGAGCAGTTGGCCCAGGCGCCCGCGTCGAGCCGCGCCGCTCTCGCCGAGCGCCTCGGCGCCGCCGAGGAGCAGGTGCGCGGAGCAGAGTCGGTGCGCCAGTTCCACGCCGAATTGGCCAAGCTGGAGGAGTATCAGCGCGAGGACTTCTACGGCATCCTCAAGGCCATGGCGGGCCTGCCCGTCGTCATCCGCCTTCTCGACGCTCCTCTCCACGAGTTCCTGCCCCACTACGACGAGTTGGTGGCGGAGACAGTGGCGCTCGCCCACGGCGGCGCTGACCCGGACGCCCTTGCCGACAAGCAGCGCACGCTGGAGCTGGTGGAGGCGCTGCGCGAGAGCAACCCGATGC
>JAPPFU010000196.1:9104-14742 GCA_028875085.1 Chloroflexota bacterium | reverse complement strand
CGCTCACAGGCTGCGTCCCGCGCGCTCCGGCGCTGCGCCCGCGCGCTGGTTCCGGCGCTCGCCGACGCTGCGGGCGTGCGCTGATGCGCGCTTTCGTTACGGGCGCGAGCGGGTTCATCGGCGGCCACGTGGCGCAGGCGCTGCTTGACCGAGGCTACGACGTAACGGCGCTGGTGCGGCCTGGCAGCGCGTTGCGCTTGGCGCATCCGCGCTTGACGTTGGCGGAGGGCGACGTGCTTGACCGCTCGTCGCTCGACCGAGCGCTGGCCGGTTGCGAAGCGGCGTTCCACGTAGCCGCCCGCTACAACTTCTGGTCGCCCGATGCCGACGCGATGTGGCGCGTGAACGTGGACGGGACCCGCAACGTGTTGGAGGCGGCGCAAGCCGCCGGAGTCGAGCGCATCGTCCACACCGGCACCGTCTCTACGCTGCACTTTCCGGCGGACGGCTCGCCCGCTACGGAGGCGAGGGCAGCGGCGCCCCACGAACTGGTCGGCGCGTACAAGCGCACGAAGTTCGAGGCGGAGCGCATCGCCTTGGGCATGGCCGCCGCCGGCGCGCCCATCATGATCGTGAATCCGACTGCCCCCGTCGGCTCCGGCGACGTCAAGCCAACGCCCACCGGCCGCATCATCGTCGACTTCTTGCGCGGCGCTATCCCCGCCGTCGTGGACACCGGCCTCAACGTGGTGGACGTAGCGGACGTTGCGGAAGGGCATCTGCTGGCGTGGGAAAAGGGCAAGGTGGGCGAGCGTTACCTGCTTGGCAACGCCCAAGGGAACCTCACGCTGGCCGAATTGCTGCGGATGCTCGCGGAGGCGGTCGGGAGCCGCGCCGCGCCGCTTCGGAAAATTCCTTACCGCTTAGCGCTTGCGGCGGCCTACGCCGACCACGCCATCGAAGGCGGACTGCTGCGGCGCGAACCGCGCATCCCGCTCGAGGGGGCGCGGATAGCGCGCAAGCCTATGTGGGCCGACCCGTCCAAAGCGGTGCAGGAGCTCGGATTGCCCCAATCGCCGGTGGCGGACGCGCTGCGCCGCGCGGCGGAATGGTTCGCCGATAACGGCTATTTGACCAAAGGGAAGCGGGGATAACGCGACGTATAGGCAGCGCGGCTGCTTGCCTGCTTGCGGGATGGGGTAGTATGCTCCCCGCCCGCACGCGAGCGGCGGCGCATTCGGCTATGGACGCAGCAGCACGAGAGCAGGAGCGCGTCAGCCTGCGCGTCGAAGAGGCTCTGGGCAAAGTCCAGGACTACTTCCTGCGCACTCAGCACCCCGACGGCTACTGGTGGGGCGAGCTCGAGTCCAACCCCACGATGGAGGCCGAGCACATTATGCTGCTCGCCTTCCTGGGCTCCCGCGAACCGGAGCGCGTGCGCCTGGTGGCCAACGACATCCTGCGCCGCCAGCGCGAAGACGGCTCATGGGGGATGTACTACGGGGCGCCGGGCGACCTCAGCACCTCCGTTGAGTGCTACTTCGCCCTCAAACTGGCCGGCCACGCTCCGAATGAGGCGGTCATGCGGCGCGCCCGCGAGTTCATTCTGTCCAAGGGTGGCGTGCCCAAGGCGCGCGTCTTCACCAAGATATGGCTGGCGCTGTTCGGCCAGTGGCCTTGGGAAGGCACGCCGATGATGCCCCCGGAGATGATTCTTTTGCCGCCTTGGGCACCCTTCAACATCTATCGCTGGTCGTCATGGGCGCGCGGGACCATCGTTCCGCTGACGGTCGTCTTGGCCAAGCGTCCGGTGAAGCGCCTGTCCATCGCGCAGAGCATCGGCGAGTTGCTGCCGAGGGGCGAGAAGATTCGCTACTGGCTGCCTTGCCGCGCCGAGAACGCACTGAGCATCGAGACGCTGCTTTGGCTTGGCGACAAGGCGCTCCACGTCTACGAACGCCTACCGTGGAAGCCTTTTCGCGGCATGGCGCTGCGCCGCATCAAGCGCTGGCTCATCGACCGGCAGGAGGCGGACGGCTCGTGGGGCGGCATTCAACCGCCTTGGGTCTATTCGCTCATCGCGCTCAACGTCCTCGGCGCGGGATTGGGCGACCCCGTCGTGCGAAAGGGGCTGGCCGGATTCCGCGGGGAGTGGAGTTTGCGCTCGGAGGATGGCGAATCGATGCGCGTCCAGGCTTGCCTTTCGCCCGTTTGGGACACCTGCCTGGCCGTCTTGGGGCTGCTCGACTCCGGCATGGCGCCCAACCATCCGGCCATCCAACGCGCGTGCAAGTGGATGATGGAGCGCGAGATACGCCGCAAGGGAGATTGGGCGGTTGGCGTGAAGGACGTCGAGCCGAGCGGATGGGCGTTTGAGTTCGCCAACGAAACGTACCCGGATATCGACGATTCCAGCATCATCGTGATGGCGCTCCACGCTGCCCGTTTCGACAGCGAGCGCGAGGAGCAGGCGCGCCGCGAAGTGGTGGGCCGCGCGCTGCGCTGGATCGAGGCAATGCAGTCGGCCAACGGCGGATGGGCCGCTTTCGACAAGGACAACGACTCTCCGCTGCTTGCTCGCCTACCCTTCAGCGACTTCGGCGAGGTGCTCGACCCGCCAACGGTGGACGTTACCGCGCACATCCTCGAGATGTACGGACGCCTCGGCATCAAGAACACGAAGCCGGTGCGCAGGGGCCTCGCCTACGTCAAGCGCCACCAGGAGCCGGACGGTTCGTGGTTCGGGCGTTGGGGCGTGAACTACGTCTACGGGGCGGGCGCGGTGCTGCCCGCCCTGGAGGCGCTCGGCGAGGATATGTCGAAGCCCTACGTCCGCCGCGCCGTCGACTGGCTGCTCGACCACCAGAACCCCGACGGCGGCTGGGGCGAGTCCTGCGCCAGCTACGTCGACCCTTCTCTGAAAGGGCGCGGGGAGAGCACCGCGTCTCAAACGGCGTGGGCGCTTATCGGCCTCATCGCCGCCGGGCGCACGCATACCGGCGTCGCCCGACATGGCGTGGAATACCTGGCCAACACGCAGCGCGAGGACGGGACGTGGGACGAGCCGCACTTCACCGCGTGCGGATTCCCCGGCTACGGCGTGGGCAATCGCCCCGACGAACTGCGCCCGGTCGGCGACCCGAATTGGCAGGGGCAGGAGCTGGGCGCGGCGTTCATGATCAACTATCACCTCTACCGCAACTACTTCCCCCTATGGGCGCTTGGGCGATATGCTCGCGCGCTGAAAGAGGACGCGCGCAACGGCGGCTTCCAACTCTGGACGCGCCGCAACGGCCATAAACCGGCGCGCGCCTCCTCTAACGGGCAGGCTCCGAGCGAAGCAGCGCATGAGCAAGCGTGAAAAATCGCTTGCGAATTGGGGGTTGCGGGGGTTGCGCATACCTACATAGGCATGCTAGGCTATTGCCGCACCGTGGAACCAGCCGCGAAAAGGGAGGATTAGCGAGATGACTACCAGCGCGTTGACGGCTCGTATCGTTGTGGAGACGACCTGCGCGCCCGAGTTCATCGACATCACCGAGCGCGTGTTGGAGCACGTCCGCTCTTCCGGGGTGAAGGACGGTCTCGTGAGCGTCTACTCGCGGCACACGACGGCGGCCATCAAGATCAACGAGCACGAGCCGCTGCTGCTCGAGGACATGGCCGACTTCCTGCGGCGGCTCGCTCCCCCGGGCGCCTACTACCGCCACAACGACTTCGACGTGCGCACCGTCAACATGACGGAGGACGAATGCCCCAACGGGCACTCGCACTGCCAGCACCTGCTGCTGAGCACCAGCGAGACGCTGCCCATCGTCGACGGCGAGGTGCCGCTCGGCTCGTGGCAGCGCATCTTCCTCATCGAGCTGGACACCTACCGCCCGCGCCCGCGCGAGATCCTCATCACCTGCATCAGCGCCTAGCGGAGCATCAGTGGCGACCCAACGCGCCGCCACTCCACAGCCCGCCCTCGACGAGGCCTACGCCTACTGCCGTCGCCTCGCCAAGAGCCACTACGAAAACTTCACCGTCGGCTCGCTGCTCCTCCCGCGCCGCTTGCGGCCCTACTTCTTCGCTATCTACGCCTTCTGCCGCTGGACGGACGACCTGGGCGACGAAGCCGAGGGCGACCGCTTAGCGCTGCTGGACGATTGGGATGCGGAGGTGGGCCAGGCGTTCGGTGGACGTCCCACGCATCCCATCGCGGTGGCGCTGCAAGACACGGCGCGGCGTTTTGATGTCCCCCAAGCGCTCTTCGGCAAGCTCATCGAGGCGAACCGGATGGATCAAGGCAGCGGACGCTTCCCCACCTACGCCGGTCTGCTCCACTACTGCGACCACTCCGCCAACCCTGTGGGCCGGATGGTGCTGTACCTGCTGGGCGATCGCCGGGAGGAGAGCCACCGCCTCTCGGACGCCACGTGCACGGCGCTCCAACTGGCCAACTTCTGGCAGGACGTGCGCCGCGACTACGCCATCGGGCGCATCTACCTGCCCCTGGAGGATATGGAGCGCTTCGGCTACTCGGAGGCGGAACTGGCAGCGGGCGTAGTCAACGCCAACTTCCGCGCCCTGATGGGCTTCGAGGTTGACCGCGCCGAGGCGTTGTTCAAGGAGGGCTACGCGCTGGTCGAGCGCCTGCCCGGCCGCTTCAAATTGGACGTGGCGCTGTTCACCAAGGGCGGCCTCAGCGTGCTGGCCGCTATACGCCGTCAGGGCTACGACGTGCTGACCGAGCGGCCCGTCGTGAGCGGGCGGCGCAAGGCGTGGCTGGCGGCGTCCACTGCGGCACGGATGGCGCTGCGGAGAGCGCCGTGAGCGCGGCGGCGCCGTCCATCTCGGAAGCTTACGACCACTGCCAAGCGGTGACGAGGCGGGAGGCGCGCAACTTCTACTTCGCGTTCGTTACGCTGCCCAAGCCGCGTCGCCGCGCCATCTATGCCGCCTATGCCTTCGCGCGTCTCGCCGACGACATCGCCGACGGCTCCGCGTCTACGGCGGCCAAGGCGGAGCAACTGGGCGAGTTGCGCGCCGGCCTGCGTCGCGCGTTCGACGGCACTCCCGACGGCCCGGTGTTGACGGCGCTCACCGACGCGGCGGACGTCTACGGCATCGACCCGTCGCTGTTCGAGCAGTTGATAGACGGCGTGGAGATGGACCTGTCGCCACGCCGCTACGAGACCTTCGAGGAGTTGCGCGCCTATTGCTACCTGGTAGCGTCGGTGGTGGGGCTCATCTGCGTGGAGATATTCGGCTACGCGAATCCGCGCGCCCGCGAAACGGCGATCGACCTGGGCCTCGCCATGCAGTTGACGAACATCATCCGCGATGTGCGCGAAGACCGCGACGCGGGGCGCGTCTATCTGCCGCAGGAGGACTTGCGGCGCTTTGGGTATACGAAAGAGGCGATGGTGGCCGGGGTAGTCGACGAGGCTTTCCGCGCGCTGATGCGCTTCGAAGCGGAGCGCGCCCGCGCCTACTTCGAGTCGAGCAAGCCGCTGATAACCTATTTGGCGCCGCGCTCGCGCGCCTGCCCCGCCGTGCTGCACGCCCTCTACCACCGCCTGCTCGACCGCATCGAGGAGCGGGGGTTCGACGTGTTCAGCGAGCGCGTGCGCCTGTCCTCCGCTGAGAAACTCCGCATCATGGCCACGACTTGGGCAGCCAGCTTTCTGGTTCGACGCAACCTGCGCTAGGC
>JAPPFU010000196.1:0-9094 GCA_028875085.1 Chloroflexota bacterium | reverse complement strand
CATGACGGCGGCTTTGCGCCTCGCGAACGCGGGCCGGCGGGTAACGCTGGTGGAGCGCCGCCCGTACCTCGGCGGGCGCGCTTACTCCTACGTTGACCGCGAGACGGGCGTGCAGGTGGACAACGGCCAACACGTCTTTATGGGGTGCTGCACGGCCTACGTCGAACTGCTGCGGGAGGTGGGTGCGCTGGGCGGCGCGGCGCGCCAGAAGCGCCTGCGCGTGGAGGTGCATAGCCCGGAGGGGCGCGGCGGCGCGCTGACCGCCGCTCCCCTACCCGCCCCGCTGCACCTGCTGCTCTCCTTCCTGCGCTACCCGCATATGAGCCTGCGCGACAAGTTCCGCGCCGTTCCCGCGTTGTTGCGTATCCGCCGCGAGCGCGACTGGAACCGTGCCGAACTGCGCGCCGTCTCCTTCGAGGAGTGGCTGCGGCGCAACGGCCAGTCGGACAGGGCGATCGCCAACTTCTGGGACTTGATCGTCGTGCCTGCCCTCAACGACGCCTCACGCGACGTGTCGGCGGCTATGGCCTTCATGCTCTTTCAGACGGCGCTGCTGCGGGATGCGCACGGCGCCGACGTCGGCTACGCCCGCTCCGGCCTCTCCGAGTTGATGGGCGAACCTATTGAGCGGCGGTTGCGCGAACGCGGCGCGAAGGTGCTGCTTGGGCGCACGGTGCAGCGCCTCGTCGTCGAGGATGGCGTGGTTACCGGCGCGGCGCTGGCCGATGGCGAGACGCTGACGGCCGATTGGTATGTTTCCGCGCTGCCGCCGCACGCGCTGAGCGGCTTGCTACCGGGCGACCTGCGCGGCGCGCCGCCGTTCGACGCAGCCGACGCGCACGCCTACTCCCCCATCGTGAACCTGCACGTGTGGTACGACCGCCCGGTCGCCGACTTCGAGTGGGCGGCGTTCGTGGACAGCCCGCTGCAATTCGTGTTCAACAAGACGCGCATCGCCGGCTTGCCCGGCCCGGGCGACTACCTCACGGTGTCGCTGAGCGGCGCGTGGGAATGGTGGCCACTGTCAAAGGAGGAGCTGCGCGAGCGCTTTACCGCCGAACTGGCGCGCGCGTTGCCGCGGGCGCGCAGCGCGGCCATCCAACGCTTCATCGTCGTCAAAGAGCAGCGCGCCACCTTCCGCTCGCTCCCCGGCGGCCCGGCCAATCGCCTGCCCGCGCGCACTCCTTTGCCCAACCTGCTGCTCGCCGGGGATTGGACGGACACGGGGTGGCCTGCGACGATGGAGGGCGCGGTGCGCAGCGGCAATGCCGCCGCGTCCGTCATACTTGAGGCCGCGCAATGAATAGCCTCGTCCTTGCTCCCTTCTCCGACGGCGGCCTGGCGGTGCTGCGCGACATCGGCGCCGTGGCCTACGAGCCGTGGACGCAGACGCGGCGCCTCTTCGACCCGGAGGAGTTGGGCGAGCGGCTTGTCGCGGAGCACGTCGGCGCGCTCATCGTCGAGGCCGACTTCCTGCTCGAGGAGTTGTTCGAGGGAGCGCCGCCGCTCCGGTTCGCCGCCGTCTGCCGCGCTTCGCTGAACCAGGTGGACTTAGACGCTGCGACGGAGCACGGCGTGGTCGTCGTCCACACGCCGGGGCGAAACGCCCAGGCCGTCGCGGAGTTGGTGCTTGCGCTGATGCTCGCCCTGGCGCGCCGCGTCCCCGCCGCGGGCGCCTACGCCGCTTCCGGCGAATGGGAGGACCCGACGGAGGCGTACACGCGCTTCCATGGCCGCGAATTGACAGGGGCGACGCTGGGGTTAGTCGGCTACGGCGCCATCGGTCGGCGCGTCGCGACGCTCGCGCACGGCATCGGGATGCGCGTCCTCGCCTACGACCCATACCTCGCGCCGAACGCGCCCGGCCTGCGCAGCGTGGCGCTCGTCGATCTGGAGACGCTGTTGCGCGAGGCGGATTTCGTGAGCATCCACGCACCCGATTCGGCAAGCACGGCGGGATTGATCGACGCGGCGGCGCTGCGACTGATGCGCCCCGGCGCGTACCTGGTCAACGTCTCCTCTCCGTCGGTCGTCGATATCGCGGCGCTTGCGGCGGCCATCGAGGGAGGCGCGCTCGCGGGGGCGGCGCTGGACGTGCACGAGGCGCACCCCATTCCGCCGAACGCGCCGATGCTGGCGCTGGCGCGGCGGATGCCGGAGCGGGTGCTGCTGACCCCCCACGTGGGCGGCGCGACGGCGGAGACCGTCGAGCGCCACTCGGCGATGGTGATCGAGGACTTGCGGCGTTTCTTAGCGGGGCGGCGGCCCAAGCGCCTGGCGAATCCGGGCGTGTGGTCGCGG
This sequence comes from Chloroflexota bacterium, assembly GCA_028875085.1. Taxonomy (GTDB): domain Bacteria; phylum Chloroflexota; class Dehalococcoidia; order Lucifugimonadales; family Australimonadaceae; genus JAGWBE01. The sequence goes on along the minus strand of JAPPFU010000196.1, from coordinate 6,793 downwards.
CGTCAAAGAGGAATCGAAGCGAGATTCCCGCTTTCGCGGGAATGACGGAGGGGAGTGCGGGAATGACGGTGAAAGCGGGAACGGCGCATAGAAACGGGTAGAATCGCGGGCGATGCTGGGCGTCGCCTACACCGCAGTCGCCGCCGTCTTCTTCGGATTGAACGGCGCAACCTTCCGCCGGGGCGTGCTGGGCGGCTCCGCGCTTCAGGGCGTGTACGTTACGGTGCTGGGCGGCGTGCCGCTCTTCCTGCTAGCGGCGCTGGTTACGCAGCAGGCGTTCCGCCTCGACGCGCTGGAACTGCGCGCGTACGCGATTCTCGCGGCGTCGGGCATGCTGCACTTCCTGCTGGGGCGGTACAGCAACTTCCGCGCCTACGCCGCCCTCGGACAGACGCGCGCCCAACCACTGATTCAGGCATCGACGCTGGTGTCGGTGGTGATAGCGGTGCTCTTCCTCCGCGAGACGGTTACGCCGCTGATGGCGGCGGGGATCGCATTGGTGATGGCGGGGCCGGCCATCAGCGCCACGCGCGTTGCGTCTGCCGCCGCGACGCTCGGGGCGCGCGTCCCACCGGTGCGCCTGGCGGAGGGCTACGTATTCGGGACGGTGAACGCGCTGGCCTTCGGAATCAGCCCGGTGCTGGTGCGCTACGCGCTCGGCGACTCGGGGCTTGGCATCGTGGCGGGGCTGACCGCTTACCTGGGCGCAGGCGCCGTGCTTGCGTTGGGGTTTGTGCTGCCGGGGGTGCGCACCTCGCTGTCCGGAATGAACCCCGGCGCGCGGGGCTGGTTTGCCGTCGGGACGTTCACCGTATTCGCGGCGCATATGTTCCGTTTCCTTGCGTTGAGCGCGGCGCCTGTGAGCGTGGTCATCCCGTTGCTGCGCGGCGGCGCGTTCCTGCACGTTGTGGCGGCGTGGCTCATCAATCGCGAGTACGAGACGTTCGACAGGCGCGTGCTCGTCGGCATTGCAGTGTCGGTGAGCGGCTCCGTGGCGCTGGTGGTGTAACGATGCCGGGATCGTTCGTCCTTGCGCTTGACCTCGGCACCAGCGGCCTGCGCGCGTCGCTCCATCCCGTCGAGCGCCCGTGGGAGGCGGCGGCGATCGCCAGGCGCGTCTACCGCGTCCACCGGCCGCAAGGCGCCGACGCGCTCGCGGGGCGGTTCGCGGAGGCCGATCTGACCGAGCGCGTGTACGGCGTCATCGCGGAGGCGCTGTCGCAGCCGGGCGCGCAAGGGGTGGAGGTGACCGCTGTGGGCATCGCGGCGCAGCGAGGCGGGACGGCATTTCTCGACGCGGACGGGCGGGCGCTCTATCTGGCGCCCAACACCGACCTGCGCGCGCTGTTCGAGGGCGCGGCCATCGAGGAGGCGCACGGCGCGCGCCTCTACGCGGCGACGGGCCGCGCACCCGCCTTTCTGTTCGCTCCCGCCAAACTCGCGTGGTGGCGCAATCACCATCCGCGCATCTCGCGGCGCATCGCACGGGTTACGACGCTGGGCGGTTGGGCCGCCTGCCTGCTCACCGGCGAGATGGGCGCGGGGCGCGCGGAGTTGGCGGAGGCGGGGTTGCTGGACGTGAGCACCGGCGAGGTTGCGGTCGAACTGCTGACCGACCTAGGCGTGGACGCAGCCTTGCTGCCGTCCGTCGTGGAGGACGGCGCTCCCGTCGGCGCCGTCTCGGCTGAGGCGGCGGCGAAGACGGGACTGCCGCGCGGTGCGCCCGTCCACCTCGCCGGGCCGGACACGGGCGCGGCGATGCTGGGGATGGGCGCGGCGCAAGTGAACGACGTTGGCATCGCCGCCGGTTGGAGCGCGCCGGTGAGGATGATCACGCCCGCGCCCGTCTTCGACGCGGAGCGGCGGACGTGGACGGGGCCGTCGCTGCCGCCGGGGCGCGCCTATGTGGAGGCGAGCGCCGGGGATACCGGGGGCGCACTGGAGATGGTGCGGCGGCTGCTGGGGGCAAGGGCGGGCGGCGGCCGCCTCGACCGGCTGGTGAGCCAATCGCGGTCGGGCGCGAATATGATCGCCGCCTTCTGGGGGCCGCACGCGATAAATCTGTCGAACCCCGGCGTAACGATGGGCGGCCTGCTTGCGCCCGCGCCCATCACCTACAACCCCGTCCGCGCCGCCTACGTTGCCCGTGCCACCTTCGAGAACGTCGCCTACGCGATGCGCGAGTGCGTGGAGCTGGTTCAGTCGGTAACGGGCGCGGAGGCGCGCTCGATCGCCTTGGGCGGCGGGATGGCGGCCAGCGCGCTCTTTCCGCAGATGCTGGCCGATACGCTGAACGCGCCCGTCAGGCGGCATAGCGCGCTCGCCACGGCGACGGGCGCAGCCATCGCGGCCTCACGCCCGGCGAGCGAGTGGGCGTCCGCCACGCGGGAGATTGCCCGGCGGGGCGAAATCGCGGAGCCGGACGTGCGTGGCGTGCTGGCCTACGCGGAGTCGTTCGCGCGGTGGAAGCGGCTGCGCGCCCGCCTCGAGGAGATGGCGGACGAGTTGTAGGGAAGCGCCGGCGTGGTTGGCGCGGGCGGCGCGGGGGCTGGTATCCTCGCGGCGCGATGAGCGGGAACGGGGCAGCGGGCGAGCGGACGGGCGCGTCGAACGAGTGGCGCGGCGAGCGCGAGGCGGTGCTGCGCGCGGCGCAGGCGATGCACCGCGACGGCCTCGTCGTCGAGACGAGCGGCAACGTGAGCGCCCGCGTGTCGAACGGCGCGCGCGACCTCATCGCCATCACCGCCAGCGGCGTCCCCTACCCTACGATGACGCTCGACGACATCGTGGTGGTGGAGGACGACGGCGAGCCGATGCTGGGCGACGCGCTCCCCTCGACGGAGTTGCTGTGCCACGCAGCCGTCTACCGCGCGCGCCCCGACGTGAGCGCGGTGATGCACACCCACTCCACCTATGCCAGCGCGCTTGGCGTGGCGGGGGTGCCGATACCGCCGCTTATCGACGAGATAGTGGTGATGCTGGGCGACAGCGTGCAGGTCGCCGACTACGCCTTTCCCTCGACGGAGGAGTTGGGCGAATCGGCGGCGGCGGCGCTGGGCGAGCGCAACGCGGTGCTGCTGCGGAACCACGGGCTGCTCGGCGTGGGCAGGTCGGTTGAAGATGCGCTGAGGGCGTGCCGCTTGGCGGAGCATCTGGCCAAGGTGTTCGTGCTGGCGCGGATGGTGGGCGGCGCGGGCGAGTTGCCGCGCGACGCGGTGGCGGCGGAGGTGGAGCTCTTCCGGATGCGGCAGACGACGTGAAGGTTCCGGCCTTTCTGCTGCGCCGCCTCTACGTTAAGGGCAGCCTAGCGCTCACGCCCGACGGCTTCCGCTTCGAGTTGCGCAACCGGCTCGGCTCCGGCTACGCCAAGCGCCTGTTCCCGCTCACGCTCGACGGCGCCGAGCTCGATGCGGCCAAGACGACGTTCAGCGTGGACGGGGTTGCGACGGCGTTCGACGCGGTGGACGGCGAGACGCCCTTCACGCTGGGAATGAACAAGACGACGACGATCGAGTACGCTGGCGGCCGAATGGCGCCGGGGCCGCACAGCGTCGGCATGCGCTTTGAGGTGGCGGGTCTGGGCGAACTCGGCTTCGACTTCTCCGACGTGGCGGAGGAGGGGTAGGCGCCCGCTAGGCCTGTTCGACGTACTGGGGGAGTTCGGGGCGGCGCTTGGAGACGCCGGCCCAGTCGGCGGTCTTGCGGCTGACCTTGCCGTCGCGGAAGAACTCGAGGAAGACCTGGTTGAACATATCGGGCTGGTCGGTCTGGCCCTGGTGTCCGCACTCCTCCGGGTAGAAGAACTGGATGTTGGGGAGGGTGTCTTCCTGGTTGTAGGCGTTCTCGACGGGGGCGATGACGTCGTCCATACCGTAGAGATAGATGCCTGGGACGGCGGTCTTGCTGAAGCGGTCTTTGGTGGTGAAGCGGGCGTTGAGGACAGGGTCGGTGCGGAGGAGTTCGCGCCCCTTGCGCCCCGCCTCGTAGGAGTCCTTCTGGCGGTTGGCGGCCATGGCGCGCATCTCGAGGAGTTCCTGCGGGACGGCGCTGGGGCGGTACATAATCGGCGTGATCATCTCGCCCATCGAGCGGGCGGTGCCGTCGAACTGCGCCATGTCGGTGAGTTTGGGGCCGACCTGCTTGTCGTCGGGGACGTTGTCGCCGACCTTCATCGTGGCGATGAGGATGAAGCTGATGACGCGCTCGGGGTGGTCAAGGACGTATTGGATGGTGTTGTCGGCGCCCATGGAGTTGCCGGCGAGGTGGAAGCGGTCGAGGCCGACGGCGGTGGCGAAGGCGTCGATGAAGTCGGAGTGGCTGACGCCGCCGTAGACGGGGTGGTATTGGGGATCGGTGTCGGCGTGGCCGAAGCCGGGCTGGTCGGGGGCGTAGACGCGGAAGCCGTTCTGGCCGAGGAAGGGCGCCATGAAGCGCCAGCCGGCGCTGCCGGAGGAGCCTTGGATGCCGCCGTGGAGCTGGATGACGGGCGGGCCGCTCTCGCCGGCGGTCATATAGTGGGCGAGCGCGCCGTTGCCCAGGCGCACCCAGCGGCTCAGCAGGCCGGGGACGGGAACCAGGCCCTCTTCGGTCAGCGTCATAGGGGAAGCCTCCTCGCGTGGTCGCAGCGGGGGGAAGGGTATACCGGGCGGGGCGGGAGCGTAAAGAGTGGGCGGCGCGACCGAATCGAAGCGAGATTCCCGCTTTCGCGGGAATGACGGAAGTGTTGCACGGGAATGTGAACAGGCGGCGGGTTGGGTTGGAGCGGGGCAGCGTAGTCGTGTAGCGTTTGCGGCGCTATGGCGATGAACGGCGCGGTTCCCAAGGTGGTGGCGGTAACGGGCGCGGCGGGCTATCTGGGCAGCCGCCTGGTGCGCCGGCTCGCGGCGGAGCCGCAGGTGGAGCGCGTGTTCGCCACCGACGCGCGCCCCCCGCCCTATGAGCTAGACAAGGTGGTCTACTACGAGCAAGACCTGCTCGACCCGCTCGCGGAGGCGTTCGCGGAGCACCAGGTGGAGGCGCTGGCGCACCTCGCATTCGTCATCCGCCAGCAGCGGCGGCGCGGCGTGAGCCACCGCGTGAACGTGGACGGCGCAGACCACGTGCTGGCGGCGGCGGCGCAGGTGGGCGTGGAGCGAGTCGTCCATCTCTCCTCGTCCACCGTCTACGGCGCGCAGCCCAGCAATCCCGCCGAGTTGACGGAGGACGCGCCCGCGCGTCCGTCAGCGTCGTTCCACTACGCCTGGGACAAGCGGGAGGCGGAGCGGGCGTTCGAGGAGTACGCACGGGAGCGCCCTTGCGCGGCGTCTATCTTGCGCTGCTGCATCGTGATGGGGCCGTCGGCGCGCAACTCGATCACGCAGGCGCTCTCCAAGCCGCTGCTGGTGGGCGTGCGCAACGCCGACCCGCCCATCCAGTTCGTTCACGAGGATGATCTGATAGAGGTGCTGTGGCGTTTTATCTCCGAGCCGCATCCGGGGGTGTTCAACGTCGCGGCGCCGGGCGCCGTATGCTGGTCGGAGGTGGGGCGGATGGCGCGGCGGCGCATCGCGTGGCTGCCATCGTGGGCGGCCTACGGCCTGACCGACCTGGCGTGGACGCTGCGCCTCCAGAGCGACGCGCCGTCGGCGGGATTGGACTACGTGCGGTGGCTGTGGGCGGTGTCTACGGCTAAGTTGGAGCGGGAGGTGGGTTACGCCTTCCGCTACGACGCGCGCCAGGCGTTGGAGGCATGGTTGGCGGCGCGGCGATAGGGGCGCGAGCGCGCCGCCGCTTTATTGACAGGCCGCCGTAGATGGGGCTACGCTATTGTTGACCAGAAAGGTCAACAATTCCCGATGACCACCAGCGGCAAGACAGCGGAAGAGTTCGCCTCCCAAGAGTACAAGTACGGGTGGACGACGCCCGTCGAACAGGAGGCCGCGCCGCCCGGCCTGAGCGAGGACATCGTCCGGTGGATCGCGGCGCGCAAGGACGAGCCGGAGTGGATGCTTGAGTGGCGCTTGCGCGCCTACCGCCACTTCGTGAAGTTGCTGGAGGAGGAGCGCTCGCCGACGTGGGCGAAGGTCCACTACCCGCCCATCGACTACCAGAGCATTGTCTATTGGACCGCGCCCAAGGCCAAGGCGGAGCTGGAGAGCCTTGACCAGGTTGACAAGGAAATTCTGGAGACGTTCGAGAAGCTGGGCATCCCCATCGAGGAGCAGAAGCGCCTCGCGGGGGTGGCGGTGGACGCGGTGTTCGACAGCGTGTCCATCGCGACGACGGCCAAGGAGACGCTGGCCAAGCACGGCGTCATCTTCTGCTCCTTCAGCGAGGCGATACAGGAGCACCCCGAGTTGGTGCGGAAGCATCTCGGCTCCGTCGTGCCCTACACCGACAACTTCTACGCCGCGCTCAATTCCGCCGTCTTCTCCGATGGGTCATTCGTCTACATCCCCAAGGGCGTGCGGTGTCCATTGGAGCTGTCCACCTACTTCCGCATCAACGCAGCGGGGTCGGGGCAGTTCGAGCGGACGCTCATCATCGCGGAGGAGGCGTCGTACGTTTCGTACCTGGAAGGGTGCAGCGCGCCGATGCGCGACGAGAACCAGCTGCACGCGGCAGTGGTGGAGTTGATCGCGCAGGAGCGCGCGGAGATCAAATACTCGACCGTTCAGAACTGGTATCCGGGCGACGACGACGGCAAGGGCGGGGTCTATAACTTCGTGACCAAGCGCGGCGCGTGCCGGGGCGCGCACTCGAAGATATCGTGGACGCAGGTGGAGACCGGCTCCGCCATCACGTGGAAGTACCC
>JAPPFU010000113.1 GCA_028875085.1 Chloroflexota bacterium | reverse complement strand
GACGCTGGCCGAGGCGGTCGAGCGGGCGCGGGCGGCGCATCACGCGCTGCTGCGCCGTCAGGCGGCGTGGTTCCGCCGCGACGACGCGCGCATCGACTGGCGCGCCGACGCTGGCGAGTTAGTGAGCGCGGTCGAGCAGCATATCCGCTCCGTCTCCCACCCGTAGGGGCAGGTTTCATGCCTGCCCCGTTCTCGTTCGCCCTGAGGGAACTCGAAGGGCGAACGGAGGCGCTAGCCCCCGGCGGAGGAACGGATGGTCATCACCTCGAAGATGATGGCGTACAGGTCGGTCTCGCCGACGTTGCGCACCTTGTGCGTTACGTCGTCCCAGGCGGCGACGGCGCCGTCGGCGTACTCCTGCTCCTCGGTGGAGCCGTCGTCATAGGAGAATTGGAGTTTGGCGCCCTTGACGAAGTAGAGCAGCGCGTTGGGGTGGGAGTGACGCCGGTCGAACTTGCCCGCGGGCAGCCGCCACTCCAGCATCCGGCGCGCCTGCTGCCAGGCCAGCACCTTGTAGTAGTCCACCGATATCTCGGTCGGGTCGACGTAGGGCGTTTTGCGGATGGTCATAGGCGTCGTTCTTCTCCGGGTCGCCGGGCGGGGAGAGAGCGGCTCCGGCGCGAGAGGGAGGTTACGGCAAGGATGGAGGGAGCGTCAAAGCGCCGGGTAGCGTATAGTGCGCGCCAACAGGAGGTTCCGTCATGAGCAGCCGCCGCACGCGCATCGGACTCATCGTGCCGTCGTCGAACTCGACCGTCGAGTACGACTATCAGCGCATCCTCGACGCCGACACGTCGCTGCACACTGCCCGCGTCTTCCTGGTGGACACGACCATCGAGATGCTGGAGCGGATGAACCAGGACGCTGAGGAGGCCGCGCGTTCGCTCGAGTCGGCGAGCGTGGACGTGATCGCCTACGCTTGCACCAGCGGCAGTTTCCTCGGAGGGCCGGGCTACGACGACGCGCTGCTCGCCCGCGTCTCGGACGCCGCGCGCGGAACCGAGGCCGTCGGCACGACGCCCGCCGTCATCGAGGCGCTCCACGCGATGGGCTTGCGCCGCGTCGCCGTGGTTACGCCGTATATCGACTCCATCAACGAGCGCCTCGCCGCCTTCTTCGAGGACAAGGGCTTCGACATCGCGAGCATGGCCGGGCAGCAGTTGGTGGCGAACCTCGACATCGGCGACCAGACGCCGGAGCAGATAGCCGCCTTCGCCAGGGAGCATATGGCGCGGGACGTGGACGGCTTCTTCCTGTCCTGCACCAACTGGCGGGCGATGGAGGTCGCCGAGGAGTTGGAGCGGGAGTTGGGCAAGCCCGTCGTAACCTCCAACCAGGCGACCATCTGGGCGTCGCTGCGCGCCGTGGGCCGCACGGCGCCGGTGGACGGCTTCGGCGCGCTGCTGCGGATGGAGCCGGGCGCCGTCAGCGCGGGCTAGGCATGACCGGCGCGGCGCCTCAGACGATCGAGGACATCATCCTGCGGCGCGACGGGCGCAGTATGCACGCGCTGCGCCCGCATCTGCGCTCCGACTTCTGCGACGACGCGGCGCGCTTCCTGTACGAGTGCGCCGGCCCCACGCTCGTCGTAACCGGCTTCTACATCCTCTCCGGCGGCGCGGTGGAGACGGACGGCCCGCCCGGCGCCGCCGCCATCGGCGAGGCGCTGGAGGCGCTGGGGCGCACGGTCGTCTACGTAACCGACGTTCACGGCGGCGCCGTTATGCGCGCGCTCGCGCCCCACGCGGAGGTGGTCGAGTTCCCCATCGCCGATATGGAGCAGAGCCGCGCCTTTGCCCGCGACCTGGTGGAGCGCGTGCGCCCCGCCGCCGCCGTGGCCATCGAGCGGTGCAGCCTGACGGCGGAGGGCCTCTACCGCAATATGCGCTCGCTCGACATCTCCGCCTACACCGCCAAGGTTGACCCCATCTTCGACCTGGTGGAGGACAGCGTGGGCGTCGGCGACGGCGGCAACGAGATAGGCATGGGCGTCTTGGCCGAACACATCAAGGGCGTTGAGGCGCTGCCCGACGACCCCGCCGCGACCACGTGCAGCCGCCTCGTCATCAGCAGCGTCTCTAACTGGGGCGGCTACGGCCTCGTCGCCTCCCTGTCCAAGCTCGCCGGGCGCAACCTGCTGCCGAGCGTCGAGCGGGAGGCGGCGTGGGTGCGCGCGTGCGTAGACCTCGGCGTCGTGGACGGAACCAGCGGCAAGCCCATCGCCGCGGTTGACGGCTTTCCGCTGGAGGAGAACAGCGAGACGCTGCAGATACTCCATGACGCGCTGGCGGCCCAGGGCATCCGCTGACCCGCGACAGCGCGAACGAGGGCTGAGGCGCCGCTAGCCGCCCAGTTCGCGGGCGAGGCGGTCGGCTACCAGCGCCTCTTGGCCTGGCGCGAGGCCGAAGACGTGCACGTCCATCCAGTCCTCGCCGGGGCGGACGCGCGTCCAGATGGGCGGCTCGCCCGCTTTGAGGCGGTCGACCACTTCGGGGAGCGAGACGCCCGTTACGCCGGCGTCGGCGCGGATGCGGACGCCGAAGGCGTTGTGGCCGACAACGTTGTCGATGAGCGCCGCGTCCACGCCCGGCAGCCCCGCGACGCGGTCGAGGATGGCGCGGGAGCGCTGCTCGTCCCCGGCGAGGCGGTCTTCGTGATTCAGGGACATCCAGCGCTTCACCGCCGCGACGGCGCCCAGCACCTCTTGGCGGTCCACCTTCTGCGGGCGCCCGACGCCGCGCACGCGCCGCCCCTCGTAACTGGCGAAGGTTTGCAGCGACAGTTTGCGGATCATCTCCTCCGTGCCCAGGGCGAGGCCGGTGGACTGGGGAGCGCCGATGTACTTGGTCGCCACGCACTGGAACGCCGCGCCCATGCGCACGTACTTGCCGATGTTCTCCAACGGGTATATCTGCCCCGCCGCGTCCACTGTAACGGGCACGCCCGCCTCGCCCGCCACGCGGAGCACCTCCTCCAACGGCAGCGCCGCGGGGTCGGGCAACTCCTCCTGGACGAGGCAATGGACGGCGGCGGTCTTGGGGCCGATGGCGCGGGCGAGGTCGTCCGCCGTCGCGCCGTCGGGGGAGCCGAACTCGACCAGCCGCGCCCCGGCCAGTTCGAGGCAGCGGTCATACCAGTAGCGCCCCCTGCGCTGGATGAGAATCTCGTCCTTCATCCCGTCCGTGTCGGGGAGCTGCTGGATCTTGCCGTCGTCGTCGCCGGCCATCAGCGCGGCGGTCGCCAGCGTCAGCGCGGAGCCCGCGCCCGAGGTTACGTAGGCGGCGGGCACGCCGACCAGCCCCGCGATGAACGCCCCCGCCCGCTCCTGGAGCTCCGTCATCGGCACGTAGGCCGACTCGGCGGCGTCCATCGCCTCCTTCACCTCCGGCGGCGGCGTCGAGCCGCCGAGCAGCGTCAGGCTGCCGATGGCGTTGACGACGGGCTTGGCGCCCAGCTCTTCGTACAGGCCGGTGGGGTCGAGGTTGGTCACGGCGCAGGCTCCCTGGGCGAAAGGCCCGGCGCGATTGTCGCAGAGTTCGGCGCGCTTTGCCTGCTAGACTGCCGGGGCGGCGCGGGTGCATTCGACCTCGCGGGAATGACGGAGAAGATGTCAGCCTGGCGTGGTGATTAGGTGCGAGCGCCGAACTGGCGCGGCGCGTAGGTTCTGCGCTAAACGCAAAAGCACTTCCCAGGAGGCAAGGCTATGAGGCCAAGCGAACGGTTCGACTATTCCCCGATGCGCGGACGCCCGCCGCTGCGGCTGCCGGACGGCGCGCGTGTCGCCGTCATCTCCGTCGTCAATATCGAGCACTGGGACGACGAGCGCCCGATGCCCCGCGCCATCATCCCTCCGCACGGCGGCGCGGCGCCCGTTCCCGATGTGCCCAACTGGGCGTGGCACGAATACGGCATGCGCGTGGGCGTGTGGCGGCTGATGGAGCTGTTCGAGCGCCGCGCCGTCCCCGTAACCTGCGCGCTCAACGCATCCGTCTGCCTCGCCTACCCCGAGCTGGCGCGCGCCATCCGCGACGCGGGGTGGGAATTCATGGGCCACGGCTTCACCCAGATAGCCGCTCCCGCAGTGGAGGATGAGCGCGCGGTGGTCGCCAAGACCGTCGAGACCATCCGCGAGTTCACCGGGGCGGGGCCGCGCGGCTGGCTCGGCCCAGGCCTGGGCGAGACGGCGCGCACGCCGGAGCTGCTGGTCGAGCACGGCATCGAGTACGTGTGCGACTGGGTCGCGGACGAGCAGCCCTTCGAGATGCACACGGCGGCGGGACCGCTGGTATCCGTGCCGTATTCCGTCGAACTGAACGACATCCCGATGATGCTCGTCCAGCACCACGAGGCGGCGGAGATGCTGCGCCGCGTCAAAGACCAGTTCGACAGGCTCTACGAGGAGGGCGCGGATTCGGCGCGCGTGATGACCGTCGCGCTGCATCCGTACGTGAGCGGCGTGCCGCATCGCATACGCTACCTCGAAGAGGCGTACGCCTACATGGCCGCGCACGAAGGCGTCCTCTTCTGGAAGGCCGAGCAGGTGTTGGACTGGTGGCGCGAGGCGCGAGGGTAGGGGCGGGGGCGCTTCTTGCCGCAAGTGCGCGCTTCGCCTAGCATAGCGCGCGTTGCGGACGTATCCCAGGAGGGCGAACGATGGCCGACGTAACGGCGGAGCAGGTGTGGGCGACGGCGGACAGCGTGCTTGGCGAGGGCGCGGATATGCTCGCCATCGACAGCGCCTTCAGCTTCGCTCTCCACGAGCGCCGCTTCGTCGAGAGTGTCGAGCAGCTGCGGCGGAACCTCTTCGACGCGCCCGAGCCTCCCTACGCGGACGACGCGGAGGGCCGCGCGGCGCGCGGGCGCTGGATTCAGAACTTCGACTGGCACCTCAAGGCAATCCCGCCCGCGCAGTACGAAGAGCGGCGCGCCCAGTACTACGGCGAGCTCAAGCGCCTCAGCGAGGAATACAGCCTCCCCCGGTGGGCAGTTGACCACTACATCTTCTTCGGCAACCCTCCCCGCCTCTCGCCGCTCCGCGTCATCGTGCGCGACGGCGCGGACGACCCGTCCATCGAGATCCGCGTCCTCTCGTCCTCCGTAACGGGCGAGGACGTCAAGCGCTTCTACGACGGCTTGCGCGAGCGCGTAACGCTGCCCGCGCTCGCCTACGACCGCCCGCTGGACGGCGCCGCGCCCGACTTGGTGCGAACGTGGGCGGTTCACGTGCTGACGAACCACGGGCCGATGAGCGTGGCGGAAGCGCAGCAGGCGTGGAACGAGCGCTACCCCGACCACGCGGCGGATTCCCCCGACCAGGAGACGGCCTTCCGCCGCGTGCTGCGCCGCGTCCAAGGCATCGCCTGGGGCACGAATCGAGGGGCGTAGAGGCCCCCGTAGGGACAGGTTTCAAACCTGTCCCTACAACGTATTAGCGTTGCGCGGGGTGGCCTCCGCGGGGGCGTCGATGCGGCGCTCGCGGCCCGTGGGCATCAGGAAGATGAGCGGCGCGGCGGCGAGCATGATCGCGCCAAGCCCCAGGTAGATGACCTCCACGCCGCGCGCCGCGTCCTCGAATCCCGCCAGCAGGAAGAAGATGACGGTGGTCGTGATGACGCTCCCGGCGAAGCGGAAGGTGCCGCGCAGCCCGACGATGGACGACACGCGCGAGGGCATCAGTTCGATACCCGCGTTGTTGGACGCAGGCGCCTGCACGCCCATAGCGAAGCCGCCGATGGTCAGCACGCCGAACAGCGCCCAGAACGGCGGCAGCGCCGATGGCAGCGCGCGTATCAGTCCGAACCCGACGCTCACCATCACCGCCGCTAACAGCAGCCCGCCCGCCAGGATAAGCGGCCTGTAGCCCAGGCGGTGCAGCAGCCAGATGCTGGTCAGCGTAGAGCCGGCGATGAGCGCCAATTCCAACCCCACCAGCGCCGACCCCGCCCGCGCGCTGTCGAGGTCGAACTCCAGCGCCGCGTAGAGTGGGATGAACGCCGACGAGCCGATGGAGACGCCGCCCCAGATGACGTTGTAGGCGTTGGCCGCCGCGAAGGGGCGCATGCGCAGCAGCGCCAGGTCGACGATGGGCGACTCGGCGCGCGATTCCTGCCGCCAGAACAGCCAGCCCAACGGGACGCTCAGCGCGAGCAATCCCCACGCCGCCGCCCCCGCGGCGGCGCCCTCGACGCGGAACAGCGACAGCGCCAGCATAAAGGAGGCGATGGCGGCGGCCAGCAGCAACGCGCCTGGGACATCGGGCCGTCCCTTCGCGCCCTCCGCGCTCTCGCGCATCAGCCACGCCGCGCCGAGGAGCGCCGCCACGGCCGGCGGAGCGGGCAGCAGGAACGCGCCCCGCCAGGTGAAGTGCTCGGCGATGAAGCCTCCGACGGTCGGCCCGATGATCCAGCCCAGCGGCAGCACGCTGGTGAAGAGGCCGATGGCGCGGGCGCGGCTGTGGGGGAACTCGCGGCTCACGACCGCCGCCGCGATGGGCACGATCGCCCCGCCGCCCAGCGCCGCCGCCATCCGCATCAGGACATGGACGGCGATGTTGGGCGCGAGCGCCGCCGCGACGGACGCGACGCAGAAGAGCGACAGCGAGGCTATCAACATCCGCCGCCGTCCGTAGCGGTCGGCGACGCCGCCGGCGAGAGACATAGAGACCGCCGACGCCAACTGGTAGGCGGTTACCGTCCAGCCGACCCATGTGAGGGAGACGCCGAAGCCCTCCTGCATCTGGGGCAGGACTACGAAGGCCACCGTCAGATTCATCGAGGAGATGAGCAGCGCGACGGACACCACGGCGAAGACGGCGTAGCGGCGGCGGTCGATGGCTGCTTGCATAGGGGTGGGAGCGCGCGCCGCGCGCCCGGCGGCACCCCGCGCAAGTATACTCGCGCCCCCGGCGCTTCCCGCGCGCCTTGCCCTTTATGAGCACCGACCGTCCCCGCAAGAAACGCTCGCCCATCTTCTACGGCTGGTGGATCGTCGGCTCGCTGTTCTTGACTAATTTCGCGGTCGAGGCGACGGCCATCTTCTCCTTCGCCGTCTTCCTCAAGCCGATGAGCGAGGACCTGAACATCTCGCGCGGCCTCATCAGCTGGGTGCTGGCGGGGCGGAGGTTGGCGACGGGCGCGGCGTCGCTGCTCGTGGGCAGGCTCATCGACCGCTATGGCAGCCGGGTGCTCATCACCGCCGCCGCGTCGCTGGCGGGCATGGCCGTCATCGGTCTGGGATGGGTGCAGAACGCTTGGCAGTTCCTCGCCCTGTTCGTCCTGGTAGGCCTCAGCGGCATCACGATGCCGGGCAATCTGCTGACCTCGGTGCCGGTGCAGAAGTGGTTCGTGCGCCAACGCGGACGCGCCACGTCGTTCGTTACCGCCGGATTCGGCATCGGCGGGATGACGTTCGTCATCGTCCACCAGCAACTCATCGACGCGTTCGGCTGGCGCGCGGCGTGGGTTGCCTCCGGCGTCTTCGTCATCGCGCTGGTCGTGCCCATCACGTGGTTCGTCATCAAGCGGCAGCCGGAGGACATGGGTCTGCGCCCCGACGGCGACCCGCCGCTCGAGGAGGCGCCCGGGCCTGGCGGGATGGCGGGCGCGGCTGCTGCGGTGGAGGCACGGGACGAGTTCTCGTGGACGGAGCGCCAAGCGCTGCGCACCGTGCGCCTGTGGCAGATTCTCGCGGCCTACGTGCTCATCTCCTTCGCCATGGGCGGCCTGCAGGTGCACCGATTTGCTTTCTGGGAAGACAGGGGCTACGACCGCAGCCTGATCGCGTCTTCCTTCTCGCTCGACGCGGGCTTCTTCTTCGTCGGCATCCTGTCGGCGGGCTTCCTCGTGGAGCGCTTTCACGTGCGCTTCGTGGGCGCCTACGCGATGTTCATCGCCGTGGGGGGCATCGCGGCGACGATCCTGTTGGACGCGCCGTGGGTGCTCTTCGTCAGCGCCATCGCCTTAGGGATAGGGCAGGGGACGAACGCCGTTGTGCAAGTCCACATCTGGCCTACCTATTTCGGGCGCGCGCACATCGGCGCGATACGCGGCTACATCGTGCCCGGCATCGTGATAGGGCAGGCGCTTGGCGCGCCCTTCGCGGGAGCGGTTTTCGATGCGACGGGCGCCTACCTCATCGCCTTCTGGACTGCGGCTGCGATGGTTGCGCTGGCGGCGCTCCTGCTGCTTGCCGCCGCACAGCCCCGCCGCCCCCAACCCGCCCCGGCGCCCTCGCCCCATTAGCCCCGAGGGGAGTGGAAAGGCGAACGTTCGGCGCGCGCGCCGCCTAGCATCTCTATGCGTGATGCGTATAATCGTGCTACGCGGGCGCGCTGTAGGGGCGCCCCAAGCAGGAGGAACGCGCATGCGCCGACCACACTCACGACTAGCAGCCGCAGTCTTGGCCGTTGCCGCCTTGCTGCTCGCCGCCTCCGCCCTCTCCTGCGGCGCGCAAGAGGAGGAGCAACCCCTCATCGTCGGCAACCTCAACGCCTTTACGGGCGCGCTGGCTGAGTTCGGCCAGCCGCTGCGCAACTCGGTGCAGCTGGCGGCTGACCACGTGAACGACGCGGGCGGCATCAACGGTCAACCGATGCGCATCGTCAGCCGCGACACGGGTGTCAACCCGACAATGGGCGTCGACGCCGCCCGCGCGCTGGTGGACGTGGAAGGCGTGGTCGGCATCGTGGGCGCGCTGTCCAGCGGCGTAACCATCGCTGCGGCGCGGGCGGTCACCATCCCGCAAGGGGTGCTGCTTATCTCCGGCGCGTCCACGGCGCCCAGCATCAGCGTGTTGGACGACAACGACTTCCTCTTCCGCACCACGCCGTCGGACGCTTCCCAGGGCGTGGTGCTGGCGCGCGTGGCCCGCGAACAGGGCTTCAACACCGTCGGCATCCTCTACATCAACAACGCCTACGGCGAGGGACTCGCCGCGCAGTTCACCGAGTCGTTCGAGGCGCTGGGCGGCACGGTTACGGCGTCCGTGCCGCACGAGGACGCGCAGCCCACCTACGCCTCCGAGTTGGAGCGCGCGACGGAAGGCGCCCCCGACGCGCTCGCCGCGATGAGCTACACCGGCCACGCCGAGGTCTACGTCCGCGAGGCGCTGGAGGGCGGCTACGCCGACACCTTCCTCTTCGTCGACGGCGTCAAGGGTGCCGAGTGGATCGACGGCATCAACGCGTGGGAGGCGCTGGACGGAACCCTCGGCACTGCGCAAGGCGGCCCCGACACGCCCCAGAAGTCCGCGTTCACAGACTCCTACATCGAGAACTACGGTTTCCCGCCGTCTCACCCCTTCATGGGCGAGCACTACGACGCGGCAGTCCTGATGGCGCTGGCCGCCGCACACGCAGGCACGAACACCGACTCCGCCAAGATTCGCGACTCGCTGCGTGAGGTTGCCAACGCGCCTGGTGAAGTCATCGGCCCCGGCCGCGACGAACTCGCCAAGGCGCTGCGCCTCATCGCCGACGGCGACGACATCAACTACAACGGCGTCGGCGGCGAGATCGAGTTCGACGAGAACGGCGACGTCACCGGCACCATCGAGATATGGACCGTCCTGGACGGCCAGATCCAGTCCACGGGTAGGTTCGAACTGCCGTAGCACCGCTCGCAAAACCAGACCGAACGCAAGCGGGGCGGCCTCCAAACGGGGGCTGCCCCGCTCCTCTTTACCCCTCGCCCGCCGCCTGCGCCTGCGGCGCCTCCCGCGCGGTGCGTCGTTCTTCGCCCAGCACGCCGCCGGGCCGCAGCGCGATAACCCCCACGATGAGCACGCCGATCATGAAGAGGCGGAAGCTCGGCTCGCCCAGCGGGCCGGGGAGGAACTGCGTCCCGCTCCATATGCCCCACACGAGAAACGCGCCAAGCACCGCGCCCCAGTTGTTCGCCGAGCCGCCCACCATCAGCATCGCCCAGATGACAAACGTGGCCAGCAGCGGGTCGAAAGTGATGGGCGCGAGGAAACGCACGTGGTGGGCGAACAGCGCGCCGCCTACGCCCATATCATCGCGCCGAGGACGAACGCCTGGAGCTTGAAGCGGAATACGTCCTTGCCGCTGGCCGCCGCCGCCGTCTCGTCCTCGCGTATCGCGCGCAGCACGCGCCCCCAGGGAGAGCGCACCGCCGCCTGCACCGCGACGAACACCACCGCCAGCGTTACCAGCACTACGGGCAGGTAGAGGTAGTCGTAGGCGCTGGGGGGGACGACGTCGCCAAGGAACTCGGGGATGCGGTAGAGGCCCTTGGAGCCATTTGCAAGCCACTTCTCGTTGAGGAAGACCAGGCGCACCGTCTCCGCGATGCCCAGCGTGGCGATGGCGAGGTAGTCGCCGCGCAGGCGCAGCGTCAGGTAACCCACGGGCAGCGCGACGAGGCCGCAGCACAGCGCCGCCGCCGCCAAGCCCATCACGAACCAGGCGTCCACGCCCCAATCCAGGAAGGGGAGGTTCGACCAGTTTCCGGCGAAGGCGAAGTCCTCGAACTGGGCCGGGTCGGGCGACGAAGTGGTGAGCAGCGCGGCGGTGTACGCCCCCAACGCGAAGAAGCCCGCGATGCCGATGTTGAAGAGGCCCGTGAACCCCCAATGGACGTTCAGGCCGAGCGCGAACACGGCGTAGATGCCCGCCATGATGGCGAACCCCACGAGGTAGTCCATGCGCGCCGCCGTTCCTCCGCTACTGCCGTGAGCCGAACAGCCCGCGCGGGCGCATCAGCAGCATGAGCAGCATCAGCGCGAAGGCCGCCGCCGGCTTGTAGCTCGGGTTGATCCACTGGGTCGAGACCTCCATCGTTACGCCGATGATGAATGCGCCGGCCAGCGCGCCGTAGGGACTGCCGATGCCCCCGAGGATGACGGCGGCGAACAGCGGGATGAGGAACTTCCAGCCCATGATGGGGATGATGTTGGCCTGGAACACGGCGAGAAGGACGCCCGCCGTCGCGGCAAGCGCCGCCCCCATCACCCACGTCCATCGGATTACCCGTTGCGTGCTGATGCCGCTCACCAGTGCCAGGTCGGGGTTGTCTGCCGTCGCGCGCATCGCCTTGCCCATCTTCGTGCGACTGAGCACTAGGTAGGTGGCCGCGACGAGCACGATGGCGACCGCGGCGATGAAGAGAGAATCGGGCGGCACGCGCACGTCCATCGGCAGGTGCCACACCTCGCGCGATTCGCGCGGCAGGCGTTGCACGTCGCCGCTCCAGAGCATCTGCACCAGCCCGCGCAGTCCGATGGCTACGCCCAACGAGGCCATGGAGATCAGCACCGCGTTCACGCCCCGTTCGCGCAGCCGCCGGTAGAGGAGCGCATCGAGGGCGACGGCCAGGGCGGCGACGGCGGCGATGGACAGGGGCAGCGCCACCAGCAGCGGATAGCCGAAGGTGAAGGGGCCGATGCCGCCGCCCTCGGCGCCAAAGGAGGGCAGCAGCGTGCCCGCGAAGAAGAGGGCGACGTAGGCGCCCAGGGTCATGTAGTCGCCGTGGGCGATGTTGGCGAAGTTGAGAATGCCGTAGATGAGCGTCAGGCCGATGGCGCCCAAGGCGATGATACTCGCCAGCACGACGCCGTTCACCACCAGGCTCATCTTGACGAAGGGCAGGAACCCCATCCCCGCGGCCAGCAGCGCCAGGAGGGCGAAGGTGTGCATGGGGCCCCACGCGAGGCTGACGCGCCTCGCCGCGCCGCGCAGACCGTCCGCCGTCACGTCGCCCGGCCTCCGAGGTAGAGGCGCGCCACGTCGGGATTGTCGAGCAGGTCGCGGCCCGCCGCCTCGAGGCGGTTCTCGCCCGCCACCAGCAGGTAGCCCCTGTCGGACATGCGGAGCGCCTCGCGCGCGTTCTGTTCCACCAGAAGCACGGCCACCCCCGCGCGATTCACTTCGCGGACGCGCTCGAACACCATGCTCACCATCGCCGGGGCGAGCCCGGCCGACGGCTCGTCGAGCAGCAGCAGCGCGGGGTCGAGCATCAGCGCGCGGGCGATAGCCAGCATCTGCCGCTGGCCTCCGGACAGGCTGCCCGCCCTGCGGTTCGGCTGGCGCGTCAGGTCGGGGAAGAGCGCGAACATCTCCTCCATCCGCCCGCGGTAGTCGCCCTCGCGCACGAACGCGCCCATCTCGAGGTTCTCGCGGATGGTGAGCGAGGGGAAGACGTTGTTGGTCTGCGGCACGTAGCACAGGCCGGTCCGCACGATGCGCTCCGGCGGCATGCCGGCGATAGAGGAGCCCCGGAAGGCGACGCCGCCGGAGCGCACGCGCACCAGGCCGACGACTGCCTTCATCAGGGTGGACTTGCCGCAGCCGTTCGGCCCGATGATGGTAACCACCTCCCCCGCGTCCACGGCGATGGAGACGCCGTGCAGCACCTCCGTCTCGCCGTAACCCGCCACCACCTCCGACGCCTCAAGCAGCGCCATGAATCTGGCCCCCCAGGTAGGCTTCCAGCACGCGCGGGTCTTGCTGCACCTGCAAGGGCGTGCCCTGGGCGATGACCGCGCCGTTGGCCAGCACCACGATGGGGTCGCACAGCGCCATCACCAACTGCATGTCGTGCTCGATGATGACGAAGGCGACGTTGCGCTCCACGCTGGCGCGCAAGATGTTGGAGGCGATGCTGCGCAAGAGCGTGCGGTTCACGCCGGCGCCTGGTTCGTCGAGGAGCACCATCTTCGGCTCCGCCATCAGCGTGCGCGCCAACTCCAGCAATTTCTTCTGGCCGCCCGACAGGTTCCCCGCGTACTCGTTGGCCAAGTGAGAGAGGGAGACCGACTCCAGCGCCTCCAGAGCTTGCCTCTCGATGCGGCGCTCCTCGCGCGCCACGCGCCACGGCGTGAGCCACGACGCCCACAGCCGCTCGCCCAACTGCGGCGCGGGAACCAGCATCAGATTCTCCAACACCGTCATCCGCGCCATCTCGCGGGGTATCTGAAACGTCCGCACCAGGCCCAGCCCGAACGTCTGGTGCATCCCCATGCCGTCGATGCGGCGCCCGTTGAAGATGATGCGCCCGCTCGTCGGCGCAAGCGCGCCGGAGAGCAGGTTGAACAGCGTCGTCTTGCCCGCGCCGTTCGGCCCGATGAGGCCCGTGATGGCGTCCGGCCACACGTCGAAGGAGCAGTGGTCTACGGCGCGCAGGCCGCCGAAGTCCTTCACCACGTCCTGCACTTGGAGGATGGGCGCCGCCGCCGCCATGGAACTCGCCTCCGCCGCCCTGCGCTTGGGCGCCCAAGCGCCGCGCGCAAGGCCCCGCCCCATTATGGACTAAGCGCCCCGTCCGCCCCCCGCTTTCTCTCCCCCGTAGGGACAGGCTTCAAACCTGTCCCTACAATGCGCACGCCGGGGCAGGGCAGGGGAGCCTAGTGTGTCAATATCTGGTCGAGGAAGGTCTTAGTGCGCTGCTCGCGCGGGTTCGTGAAGAAGTCCGCCGACGTTCCGATCTCCACGATCTCGCCCTCGTCCATGAAGATGACGCGGTTGGCGGCGTTGCGTGCGAAGCCCATCTCGTGCGTAACGCAGAGCATCGTCATGCCCGACGCCGCCAGTTCCGTCATCACCTTCAGCACCTCGTTGATCATCTCGGGGTCGAGGGCGGAGGTCGGCTCGTCAAACATCATCAACTTGGGGTCCATCGCGAGGGCGCGGGCAATGGCGACGCGCTGCTGCTGCCCGCCCGATAGTTGGCCGGGGTACTTCTCCGCCTGCTCGGTGATGCCTACGCGGTCGAGCAACTGGAGCGCGCGCTCCTCCGCCTCGTGCTCCGGCAGGTGGCGCACCTTCTGCGGGGCAAGCGCGATGTTGCGCAGCACGGTCAGGTGCGGGAACAGGTTGAACTGCTGGAACACCATCCCCGTCTCCGTCCGTATCTTCGCCAGCGTCCGGCTGTCGTCCGTCAACTCCACGCCGTCGAAGAAGATGCGCCCCTCGTCGTGAGGCTCCAACTGGTTGATGGTGCGCAGCAGGGTGGACTTGCCGGAGCCGGAGGGCCCGATGATGGCGACCACTTCTCCTTCCGTAACAGAGATGTCCACGCCGTTCAGCGCCGTGAAGTCGCCGAACCGCTTGGTCACCTTCTCCAACCGCACCATCTCGCGCTTGCTGTCGGTTGTCATAACCTTGCTCCTGCGCCCTCGCTGCCGCTACCGAGCGCCCACTCGCAGGCGCGTCTCCGCCGCCCCGCCCAGGCGCGAGAGCAGGTAGGAGACAACCCAGTAGACGAGGCCGACGATGATGTATATCTCGAAGAAGGCTCCGTCGGCGATGTCCGTCTGGCCGCCGAGCACCTTCTTCGCCTTCTCCAGCGTGTTCACCAACGACACCGCCGCAAGGAGCGCGGTGTCTTTCCACAGCGCGATGAACCGCCCGATGATGGCCGGCACGACCGCGCGAACGGCTTGCGGCAGGATGATGAGCGCGTACTTCTGCACCGGCGAAAGCCCTATCGCGTCCGCCGCCTCGTACTGGCCGCGCGGAATCGACTGCAAGCCGCCGCGCACCACCTCGGCGATGTAGGCGCCGCCGAAGAAGGCGAACACCACTGTCACGCGATAGGCGAGCGAGATGTTGCTGAACGCCTCGCCCACCGGCCCCAGTTCGTCCTCCAAGAAGGTGGCGAACAGCAACCAGACCAGCAGCGGCGCGGCTCGCACCACTTCGATGTAAGTGATCGACGCGATGCTGATGGCGCGGTAGGGCGAGCGCCGCCCCAGCGCAAGGAGCACCCCGATGACGAAGGAGAACAACCCACCCACCGCGAACACCAGCAGGTCGAGGAAGGCGCTCTCCCACTTGTCGACGCCCACACCCGTCTGCAGCAGCACGACGATCGGTATCAGCAGCACCCACGCCGCGCCTATCGATTGGAGCAGGATGGGGTTCGTCTTCCACCGTGTCAGCCGCCGCCCCGCCATCGCTCCGGCGACCAGCAACGCGAACACCGCCGCCATCAGCAGCCACGGCGCTCCGAATGGCAGCGCCAGTCCGAGCGATATCGCGTAGAGCCACGACGGCGCCCAGCCGCGGTCGAACACCAACTCGCGCTCGATGCCGCTTATGGTCGTCGTCTCCCCCGACGCCGACCGGATCTGCTCCGTGTACGGGCGCTCCTCGATGCGCAGTTCCGTCCCCAGGCCGAGCGTGAGGATGAGCAGCGCGGCGACGCCGACGGCTATCGCATAGGACCGCAGGTTGCCGCCCCACAGGCCGTAGGAGAGCGACGCCAGGAGGGCGGTCAGGAAGACGGCTATCCAGATGCGGAACGCCTCGTCGGGCGGGTAGCTGCCGACGAAGAAGAGTTTGCGGTTGATGGCCACCAGGGCCCAGTTGGCGTCGAACAGGATGAACCGCGCCAGCAGGAAGGCCAGCGCGGCGCCCACGACGATGGCGGCGAGGCTGAGCGCCGTGTTCGTCCGCGTGTTGAACAGCCGCGTTCGCGCGTAAGCCGCGCGCCGCGACAGGGCGGAGGCGTTGGGCATCGTTCCGATCATCGGATGCGCACGCTCTTGTTGATGCTGTTCATCACGAGCGAGATGATGAGGTTCGTCAGCACAAAGACGAAGAAGATGAAGATGTAGGTCTGGAGCAGGTTGCCCGCGTTGTTCACGATGCGGTTGGAGATGAGCACGATCTCGCCGTAGGCGATCGCGTGCGCCAGCGTCGAGTCCTTATTCGTATTCTGGTATTCGTTGTTCAGCAGCGGGATCATGATGCGCAGCGCCTGCGGCAGGATGATCAGCGAGAAGCGCTGATACGGCGACAGCCCCAGCGACGCCGCGGCCTCCACCTGCCCGTGCGGCACCGCCTGGATGGAGCCGCGCACGATCTCCGCGATGAAGGCGCTGAAGTAGAGCGTCAGCGAGATGAACGCGCTCATGTAGCCCAGCCCGAGCACGTTCCCGCCGTCGTAGCCGTAGAAGCCGGAGGCCGACTGCGTAACCTCCGGCAGCGTAACCCGCACCGGCGCCGCCAGCGCCAGATAGCTCGCGACTGCGACGGAGAGGAAGACGCCTACGCCCCACGTGTTTGGGTGCGTGCTTTGGCCCGTGCGGAGTTCCTCCCGCAAGCGCCGGTTTCGCGCGAACCGCGCCAGGCCCGCGCCGGCCAGCAGCGCCAAGATCCACGGCATCCACAGCGAACTCGCCGCCTCCAGCCACGGCAACGCCAGGCCCCGGTTGCTCAGGTAGACCACGCCCTCCACGCCCGTCCGCGCCTCGATCTGCGGCAGCGACCGAAACACTCCGAAGGCGAAGAAGAACATGATGAGCAGCAATGGCAGATTCCTGAACGTCTGCACGTACAGGTTGCCCAG
>JAPPFU010000017.1:15684-16466 GCA_028875085.1 Chloroflexota bacterium | reverse complement strand
TCAAGTCTGGTGGAGCCGAGGGGACTCGAACCCCTGACTTCCTGCTTGCAAAGCAGGCGCTCTCCCGGCTGAGCTACGGCCCCACGCCGTCCGGCGCTGCCGGACGCCCCCTACCCTACGGCGCCTCGTCCTGAAACACCAGGTCGCCGCGATGCAGGCGGAACGCCGTGCGGTAGGTCTGCCCCGCCGCCCGCACCGTCGGCGAGTGCGCCGAAAGGAAGCGCGCCGCCGCTATCAGGATAACCCGCCCTTTCGCCGTTCCGCGCCGCAGCGCGTACTGCTGGAACGCCGCTTCCGCCAGTTGGAACTGGTGGAAGCCGGAGTCCTCGCGCAGGAGCGCGTGGCCAAGCGCGCGGAGCAGTTCGGCGTCCGGCGCGCCCGCGTCCACGTAGCGGCCCGCCTGCCGCCCCGCCTCGTCCACCTGCTGCTGGCGGTCCATCGCCTGGAGCAGCGCGTCGAGCGTCTCGGCTGGGCCCGCGCCCTTGCCGTTGGGCGCCGGGATGGCCGCCGAGGGGATGTTGAGGAAGCGCGCGTGGTAGATCGACATCGCCGTGTCGAACACCGCGCGCAGCAGGTCGTCCGAATCGAAGCGGCGCAGCGCCTGATGGACGGCGTTGGCCGTGGTTACGCAGTGGTGCACCGTGTTCCAGTCCGCGAACTCGTTGGACAGATGGAAGCGCGCCATCCGCACGAACGCGGCGTAGACCACCGCCGCGCCCAACTGCTCCGGCGACGCTCCGTCCGCCACCGCAGCCTTCAGCGCGTCGATGGCGGAGGCCGGA
>JAPPFU010000017.1:8096-15674 GCA_028875085.1 Chloroflexota bacterium | reverse complement strand
GGCCGGATCATCCGACAAGATGCGCTCGACCACCTCGTCCTCGCCGTCCCACGCCGCGGAGGCGCGCCTGCCCTGCTCCCGCAAGCGCGGCAGTTCGCGGCGCGCCTCAAACACCAGCGCAGACACGTCGACGGGCTGGCGCCACTGCGATTGCTCCTCGCTGCGCGACGCCGACACCATCTGCGGGACAAGGCTGGTGAGCGCCAGCGGCGCATGCTCCCAACCGACGTGCTCCAGCAGTTCGAACGCCTTCATGGCGAAGTCGATGGTGTGGCCGCCGTCCACGTAGAGATGCTCGGTGATGGCGGCGAACACCATGTCGGCCACCTGCTCGCGCGGCAGGCCCGCCTCGATGGCCGTGCGCAGCGTGCGCTCGGCGGCCTCGGCGTCGCGCACGTTCACGAAGCGCCGCAGCCATTCCTTCAGGCGCGCCGGGTCGTCCACGCCCGCGCCCAGCGGTTCGATGGGGAAGCGCGGCGCGCGCCCCGCCGTCTGATCCGCCACGTGGAAGAGGCCGTGGTACATCGCCAGCGGGCGGTCGTCCTCTCCCAGCCATGGCTGCAGATTGGCGCAGATGGTGAGGATGGTGAGGGCGGAATCCCAGCCGTCCGCCGAGTTGCGGATGCCGAAGAGCGCTCCCTTGCGCAGCGCGTCGCGGTAGTCCGTACCCGCGTCCATCATCCCGATGATCGAGCGCGCGATGACCAGGCGCACGTCGTGCTCCAACGCCTCGTCGAGGCGCCGCCGCCAGCGCTGGGCCGGGTCGGCGTCGGGAGGCGCAGCCGTCACGTACACCTCCCCGTTCTCCGTACGCGTCTCGAACCGGGGGATGTCCCCGGCGAACAGGTCGAACGTGTCGCCGCTCGCCAGGTCGAACCGCGCGTGGTGCCAGTGGCAGATGAGCAGCCCATCTTGCACCGTCCCCTGGGCGAGCGGAAAGCCCATGTGAGGGCAGCGGTTGTCAAGCGCGTAGAAACGTCCCTCGTGCGCGAACACCGCCACGGCGTGCCCCCCGCCGGTAACGACGCGGCAGCCCTGGCGCGCCAACTCCTCCGCGCTCCCCACGTGCAGCCAGTGCCTCGATTCCATAGCAACGCTCCTCGCGCACACTCTACCCCACAACGGGCGAGGCGCGCAGCGCGTTGACGCGCGGCGCTCTCCGCGCTACGCTGGATTCAGGCGGCGTCAATTGCCTCCCCGAGCCTCCTCGATGTCCGGAGCCTCCCGATGACCCAGATCACCGCGCGCGTATCCGACTCCCTCGCGGAGTCCCTGGACGCCGCAGCCGCGCGCCTCAAGCGCAGTCGCGCCGAGGTGATCCGCCAGGCGCTTGAGAACTACGTCGAAGACTTCGACGACCTCTCCGTCGCGGTCGAGCGCCTGCGCGACCCGTCCGACCCTGTCCTCGATTGGGACGAGGTCAGGCGTGGGCTGGTCGGTTCGGATTAAGAACAGCGCGGCCAAGGAAGTGGCCGCCATCCCGCAGCCTGCGCGGGGCAGAATCATCGAGGCTATCGACAGCCTTGGCGAGCAGCCGCTGGCTGGTGCGCCGCTCAGGGGTGCGCTGCGCGGCCTGCGGCGCGTGCGCGTCGGCGACTACCGAATCGTGTATCAGGCGCTGGACGACGAGATGGTCGTCCTCGTAGTCCGAGCCGCCCACCGCCGCGATGTCTACCGCCGCGCATAGCAACCGACCTTCGCTCTCCGATTCACCCTCTTCGCTACAATGACTCGTTGTGAGCGCTATCCCTACTCCCCTGAACGTGCTGGTCGTCGCCAACGTCGACGAGGACGCGCTCGCCAAGATCCGCGCCGTCGACCCCGCCAGCCTCAACGTCATCCCCGCCTACGCCGAGTTCTACGACGAGATTCTGGAAGACAACGCGGCGATGATGGGGCGGCCCGGCCGACGAGGCGCCCCGCCGCAGCCGCTGATGACCCCCGCCGAGCGCGAGGCGACGCTCGCCGCCGCCCACGCCGTCTTCCTCAGCTTCCCCCTCCCGCACCGCCTGCTGCCGCGCGCCAAGAGCGTGCTGCTCTTCCATTGCCCATTCGCGGGCGTCTCCAACCTGCGCGGCACGCCCTACTGGGGCGCGAGCGTTCCGTTCACCTCCGCGCGCGGCTACACGCAAGCGGAGCCTATCGCGGAGCTGGCGGTGGCCGCCGCCTCCATGCTGGCCAAAGGGCTGCACGTCGCGGCGCGCAGGACGATGGAGGGCGACTTCGACCGCCGCAACTACCCGCTGATGCGCGTTCTGGAAGGCAAGACGATGGGCATCGTCGGCTTGGGAGGCATCGGGCGCAACGTCGCGCGCCTCGCAAAGGGGCTCGGGATGCGCGTGGCCGCCACCCGGCGCTCGGCGCAGGCGATCGCCTACGGCGTGGACGGCGTCGACGCGCTCTACACGCCAGACCATCTGCACGCCATGCTGCGCGAGGCGGACTTCGTAACCATCGCGGCGATGTGGACGGACGAGACGGATGGCCTGATGGACGCGGCGGCGTTCGCCGCCATGAAGGACGGCGCGGCCTTCATCAACGTAGCGCGAGGCGAGATCGTCGACGAAGCCGCCCTGGCCGATGCGCTCCGCTCCGGCAAGCTCAGCGGCGCCTACCTCGACGTCTACGTCGGCGACTTCACCGGCCCGCCCAACCCCGACCTGGCCTCCGCTCCCAACCTCGTGCTCACGCCGCACACCTCCGGCAGCGCCGACGTGAACCGCCGCGGCGCGGTGGACGTGTTCTGCCGCAACCTGCGCCGCCTGCTGGACGGCGAGCCACTCGAGAATGTCATCGACTGGCGCCGTGGCTACTGATTCCTCCGCGCGCCCTGCCTCTCCCTTCATGACGCGGGCGCTCCACCTCGCCCGCGAGGCGCTGGGCGGCGTCAGCCCGAACCCGGCCGTCGGCGCGGTGCTGGTGAAGGACGGGCGCGTTGGCGGCGAGGGGCATACCCATCCGCCCGGGCAGCGCCACGCGGAGATAGCGGCGCTGGACGAAGCGGGCGCGCAGGCGCGCGGCGCCGACCTCTACGTTACGCTGGAGCCTTGCGCCCATTACGGGCGCACGCCGCCTTGCGCCGACGCGCTTATCGCGGCGGGGGTGGCCGCCGTCCATGCCGCGCTCATCGACCCCGACCCGCGCACCGCCGGAAAGGGAGCGGAGCGCTTGCGCGCGGCGGGCGTCGCCGTCAGCATCGGCGACGGTCAAGAGGAGGCGCGGGAGGTGGTCGAAGCGTTCGACAAGCACGTCCGCACGGGGCGGCCGTTCATCACCGCCAAGTTCGCTATGAGCCTCGACGGCAAGATTGCCTCGCGCACGGGCGATTCGCGCTGGATATCCAACGTGGCCTCCCGGCGCGAGGCCCACCGCCTCCGCGCCGAGTCGGACGCCGTGATGATCGGCGTCGGCACGGCGCTGGCGGACGACCCCTTGCTCACCGTGCGGGACGCGCCGCTGAAGAACGGGCGGCAGCCCTTGCGCGTCGTCGTGGACAGCGCGGCGCGCCTGCCTCCCGCCGCCGCGATGCTCGGCCAGCCAGGGCGGACCATCGTCGCGACCGCCGCCGCGACCGCCGAGAGGTGCGCGGCTCTCGAATCCTACGGCGCGGAAGTAATCGACGCGCCCGGCGCCGATGGCCGCGTCGACCTGCCCGCCCTGCTCGCGCTGCTCGGTGAGCGCGGCGTAACGTCGGTGCTCGCCGAGGGGGGCGCGGCACTGCTCGGCGCGCTGCTCGACGGCGGCCTGGTGGACAAGGTGTGCGCGTTCGTCGCGCCGGTGCTCATCGGTGGAGCGGACGCGCCCTCGCCTATGGCCGGGCGTGGCGTCGGCGCCATCGCAGAAGCGCTGCGATTGGAGCGCGTCCGCTCCGTCCACCTCGATGGCGATATCATGGTGATTGGCTACCCTGCAGCGGGCGCGTAGCCCAGCGTATGTTCACGGGCATCGTCGAATCGGTAGGCAGCGTGCGGCAGACGCCGCCGAACGCGCTCGTCATCGACGCGCCCGGCCTGCCCGGCCTCGCCCTGGGCGAGAGCGTGAACGTCAACGGCGCGTGCCTCACCGTCGCCCGCCTGGACGGCGGCGCCTTCGCCGTTGACCTCGCCGACGAGACGCTCGCCCGCACCAACCTGGGCGCGCTCGCGCCAGGCGACGCCGTGAATCTGGAGCGCGCGCTCACCCCGGCTTCGCGCATGGGCGGGCACTTCGTCCAGGGCCACGTAGACGGCGTTGGCGAGGTGCTGCGCTTTGACGGCCCCGAATCCGATCGAACGCTCGCCGTAGCGGCGCCGCCCGCCATCGCCCGCTACATCGTCGAAAAGGGCTTCGTCGCGCTCGACGGCGTGAGCCTGACCGTCGCGCGATTGAGCGCGGACGCGTTCGAGATCGCCATCGTCCCCTACACCTACGACCACACGATCCTAGGCCGCCGCAAGCCCGGCGACCGCGTGAACATCGAGGCGGATATTCTCGCCAAGTACGCCGAGCGCTTCTTGGCGCCGCATCGCGGAGTAGAATAGGCGCATGCCGCTCGGAAGCGTAGCCCAGGCCATAGCCGACGTCCGCGCCGGCAAGTTCGTCATCATCGTCGACGACGAGGACCGCGAGAACGAGGGCGACCTCGCCATCGCCGCCGACGCGGTTACGCCGGAGGCCATCAACTTTATGACCAAGGCCGCGCGCGGCCTCATCTGCGTGCCTATGAAGCCGCAGCGCCTGTCGCAGTTGGGCCTTGAGCCGATGGTGTCGAACAACACGGCGCGCTACGGCACCGCTTTCACCGTCTCCGTCGACGTCAACAACGGCGGCTCCGGCATCTCCGCCTTCGACCGCGCCGCCACCGCCCGCGCGCTCGTCGACCCCGCCTCCCGCCCCGAAGACCTCGCCCGCCCCGGCCACATCTTCCCGCTGGCCGCGCAGGAGGGCGGCGTGCTGGTGCGGGCAGGCCAGACGGAGGCTATCGTCGACCTCGCCCAACTCGCAGGGCGCGCCCCTGCGGGCGTGATATGCGAGATTCTCGACGAGGACGGCACGATGGCGCGCCGCCCCCAACTCGAGGCGCTCGCCGAGCGCGAGGGGCTGCGCATCGTCAGCGTGGCGGACATCATCGCCTACCGCCTCCAGCACGAACGCCTCATCGAGCGCGTCGCCGAGGCCGGCCTGCCGACCCGCTACGGCGAGGCGCGCGTGATGGCCTACCGCTCCGCCGTCGACGCGGAGCAGCACATTGCCCTCGTCTTCGGCGACCCCTCCCCCGACCGGCCTATCCTCGTGCGCGTCCACAGCGAGTGCCTCACCGGCGACGTGTTCGGCAGCATGCGCTGCGACTGCGGCGCGCAACTCCACATGGCGCTCGAGCGCATCCACGAGGACGGCGCGGGCGTCTTTGTCTACATGCGGCAGGAGGGGCGCGGCATCGGCATCCACAACAAGATAAAGGCCTACGCGCTACAGGACGACGGCGCCGACACGGTCGAGGCGAACGAGCGCCTCGGCTTCCCGCCCGACCTGCGCCACTACGGCATCGGCGCGCAGATACTGCGCGACCTCGGCGTCGCCAAGATGCGCCTGCTCACCAATAACCCCAAGAAGGTGGTGGGCCTCGATTCCTACGGCCTCGAGATTGTCGAGCGCGTCCCGATAGAGACGCTTCCCCACCAGCACAACATCCACTACCTGGAGACGAAGCGCGACAAGATGGGCCACTTGTTCGGCTCGCTTGACGCCCCCGCGTCCGGCGGCTAACCCCGGAGCGTTCCCGCCCTATGCGCCGCCTCCGCGTCGCGCTCGCCCAGATCAACCCGACCGTCGGCGACCTCGACGCCAACACGCGCCTAATTCTGGACGCGATGGACGAGGCCGCCCAGGCGGGCGCGGACGTTGTCGCTCTCCCCGAACTGGCCATCACCGGCTATCCGCCCGAAGACCTGCTCTTCAAGCGCCAGTTCCTCGACGAGGCCGACCGCCGCCTCGACCAGATTGTGGCCGCCTCCGGCGATACGCTGGTCATCGTGGGAACGCCGCGCCGCGCCGGCGGCAACCTCTACAACGCCGCCGCCGTCCTCCGGCGGGGCAAGCAGGTCGCCGCCTATCACAAGGTGTTCCTGCCCAACTACGGCGTATTCGACGAGCACCGCTACTTCGCGCGGGGCGGCGCGTGCCCCGTGCTCACGCTCAAGGGCGTGCGCCTTGGCGTATGCGTGTGCGAGGACATCTGGTTCCAGCCGAACCCCGCGACGGTGGCGCGCGCGGGCGGCGCGGAGGTGGTGGTCAACATCAACGGCTCGCCCTACCATCGCGGCAAAGGCCGCGAGCGGCTGGCGATGCTCGCCGAGCGCGCCCGCGCCAACGAGGTGGCACTCGCCTATGTGAATATGGTCGGTGGCCAGGATGAGTTGGTCTTCGACGGCCAGAGCCTCATCCTCGACCGCTCCGGCGCCCTTCTCGCGCGCGGGCCGCAGTTCGAGGAGGCGCTGCTTATCGCCGACTTGGACGCGGACGCCGTAGCGGAGGGGCGCGGCGCGACGCCCTCCCTTGACGCGCTGCGCGACATCGGCGAACCCGCCTACTACGACCTCGGCGGCGAGCCGGACGCGCGCCCGCCGGAGATTGCACCGCAGGTCAGTGCCGAACTGGGCCCCGAGGCGGAGGTCTACGCCGCCCTTGTGCTGGGCACGCGTGACTACGTGCGCAAGTCGGGCTTTCGCGGCGCCGTCATCGGCCTGTCGGGCGGCATCGACTCGGCGCTGACGACGGCCATCGCCGCGGACGCCCTCGGCGCCGACGCGGTTACCACGTTCTTCATGCCCTCCCAGTACACCTCCGGCCAGTCCTACGACGACGCCAAGCGCCTGGCCGCCAACCTCAGCGTGCGCATGCTCACCGTCCCCATCAAGGGCGTGTTCGACGCCTACCTCGGGGAACTCGCGCCCGTCTTCGAGGAGCGCGGCGCCGACCTGACGGAGGAGAATATCCAAGCGCGCATCCGCGGCAACCTGCTGATGGCCGCCTCCAACAAGTTCGGCTGGATCGTCCTTACCACCGGTAACAAGAGCGAGATGGCCACCGGTTACTCCACGCTGTACGGCGACCTCGCCGGGGGCTTCGCGGTCATCAAGGACGTGCCTAAGACGCTGGTGCGCGCCCTGGCCCTCCATCTGAACGCCGCCGCGGGTCGCGAGGTCGTACCCCAGTCCATCATCGACCGCCCTCCCACCGCAGAGCTGAGACCCGACCAACTGGACGAGGACTCCCTCCCTCCGTACGAAGTGCTGGACCCAATCTTGGAGGCCTACGTGGAGCGAGACGTGCCCGTGGAGGAGCTATTGGCGTCGGGAGCGCCTCCCGACGCCGTCGCACGCGCCGTCCACCTGGTCGACCGCAGCGAGTACAAGCGCCGCCAAGCGCCCCCCGGCGTCAAGATCACCGCCCGCGCCTTCGGCCGCGACCGCCGCCTCCCCCTCGTCAACCGCTTCGACCCGCGCTAAGCCGCCCCTTCCCGTTGTTCACGCGGGGAGCGGCCCGGGGGGCCCCCCCCCGGCGGGGGGCGGGGGGGTTTTCCCCCCCCCAAAAAAGCAT
>JAPPFU010000017.1:0-8086 GCA_028875085.1 Chloroflexota bacterium | reverse complement strand
CCCCCCCCCCCCCCCCCCCCCCCCCCCCCCCCCCCCCCCCCCCCCGCCGGCCCGGGGGGGGCCCCGGCGGGCCCCCCCCCCGGGGGGGGGGGGGGGGGGCCCCCCCCCCCCCCGACAAACTCTCTTATCTCTTTGAGGGATGGGGGGTGGTGGGTAGCGGGTCCTACGCTCCCTCCACGCCCTTGCCTTGGATGCGCGCCTGCGTCCGCACCGGCAGGCCGTAGATGCTGATGAAGCCCTCCGACGCGCGGTGGTCGAAGGCGTCGCCCTCGTCGTAGGTAGCCAGGTCGTGGCGGTAGAGCGCCGCGTCACTCTTACGGCCCACGGCAACGGCCACGCCCTTGTGGAGGCGCAAGCGCACCGATCCGGTGACGAACTGCTGCGTCGAGCGGACGTAGGCGTCGAGGTCGAGGCGGTGCGCAGAGAACCATAGCCCGTTGTACACGAGGTCGGCGTACTCGGCGCCCATGCGCTCCTTGAAGCGCGCTTGGTCTTTGGTGAGCACCATGCCCTCGAGCGCGCGGTGGGCGGCGGAGAGGGCAACGGCGGCGGGCGCCTCGTAGACCTCGCGTGACTTGATGCCCACCAGCCGGTTCTCCACGTGGTCGATGCGCCCCACGCCGTGGGCGCCGGCGGCCTCGTGCATCCGCTGCACCAGTTCCAGCGCCCCCAGCCGCTCGCCGTCCAGCGACACGGGCACGCCTTCCTCGAACCCCACCTCGACGTAGCGCGGCTCGTCCGGCGCGTTGGCGGCCGAGACCGTCCACTCGTAGGCGTCCTCGGCCGGCTCCTTCCACGGGTCTTCGAGGTCGCCCGCCTCCACCGAGCGCCCCCACAGGTTCTCGTCCACGGAGTAGGCGCTGGCGCTGGCCAGCTTGAGCGGGATATCGCGCTCGCGGGCGTAGACGATCTCCTGGTCGCGCCCCATCCCCCATTCGCGCGCCGGGGCGAGCACGTGCAACTCCGGCGCAAGCGCGGCGGCGCTCACGTCGAAGCGCACCTGATCGTTGCCCTTGCCCGTGCAGCCGTGAGCGATGGCGAACGCGCCCTCCTCGCGGGCGATGCGCACCAGGTGCTTGGCGATGAGCGGGCGGCCGAGCGCCGTCGCCAGCGGATACACGCCCTCGTAGAGCGCGCCCGCTTGCAGCGCGGGCCAAACGTAGTCGCGGATGAACTCCTCCCGCGCGTCGTACACGTCCGCGCGCACGGCGCCGATGGCCAGCGCGCGCTCCCGCGCCTCGTCCAACTCGGCGTTCGCGCCCAGGTCGATGGTCAGCGTCGCCACCTCCGCGTCGTAGCGCTCCTGGAGCCACCGGATAGCGACGGAGGTGTCCAACCCGCCGCTGTAGGCCAGCACGATCTTCCTGTTCTGCGCCATCGGGCTACCCCTGCAAGACCTTGGCGAGGCCGCGCTCGATCTTCTCCACCGCCTCGTCCGCGTCCGCCTCCGTGATGATGAGCGGCGGGATCAGGCGGATGGCGTCGGGGCGCACCGGATTGAGCAGCAATCCCTCTTCGTTGCACTCGGCCACGAGGCGAGCCGACAGCGTGTCGGAGAACTGTACCGCGAGCAGCAGCCCCATCCCCCGCACGTCGATGATGACGCCGGGATGGCGCTCGCGCAGCGCGTTCAACCGCTCCGTCAGGTACGCGCCCATCGCCTTAGCGTGCGCGGGCACGTCGTGCTCAATGGTGTAGCGGACGGTCGCGTTCGCGGCGGCGGTGGCCAGCGGGTTGCCGCCGAAGGTGGAGCCGTGGTCGCCAGGCTCCAGCACATTCGCGCTCTCCTTGCACAGGAACGCGCCGATGGGCACGCCGTTGCCGAGTCCTTTAGCCAGCGTCATCACATCCGGCTCCACGCCGAACGCCTCGTAACCCCACAGCGTCCCCAGCCGCCCCATGCCGCACTGCACGTCGTCGAAGATGAGCAGCAACCCCTGCTCGTCGCACCACTCGCGTAGCCCCTTGAGATAGCCCTCGGTCGGGACGTTCACGCCGCCCTCGCCCTGGACTACCTCGACCATCACGGCGCAGGTGTCGTCGTTCGTCGCGGCGCGCACGGCGTCGAGGTCGTCGTAGGGTACGTTCACGAAGCCCGGCGCGAGCGGATGCCAGCGCTCCTGGTAGTGCGGATTGCCGGTCGCGGCAACCATGCCGATAGTGCGCCCGTGGAAGGAACTGAACGCGGTGATGACCTCGGACGCGCCGTTGCGCCCGAGCTTGCCCGCCTTGCGCGCCAGCTTCACTGCGCCCTCGTTGGCCTCCGCGCCGGAGTTGGCGAAGAACACGCGGTCCATCGCCGAACTCTCCACCAGCGCCTCGGCCAACTCCAACTGCGGCAGCGTGTAGAACTGGTTGGAGGTCTGCAGCAGCGTGGCCGCCTGCCGTTGAATCGCCTCCGTCACCGCCGGGTGGTTGTGGCCCAGGTTGGCGACCGCCCAGCCCGCCGTGAAGTCGAGGTACTCCTTGCCGTCCACGTCCCACACGCGCGCGCCGTCGCCGCGCTCGATCACCACCGGCTGGCGGTTCACCACGTGCATGTAGTAGCGCGCTTCCTTTGCCTTCCAGTCTGTCGCCATGCCTCTTCCTTCGGGGTAGTCGGGCACGTCCCCGCGCCCGTCGCAACCATACACGCCCGCGCCCCCTCCCCGCTCGCCCTCTTCCCCGTAGGGGCAGGTTTCATACCTGCCCTGTTTTCTCCTCCCTGCTACCGCTACCTCCCCCTACCGCGGCGCGTCCACGCGGAGCGTAACGATGTCCACGTCGTGGTACTTCTGGTGCCGCACCGACGACGCGTAGCCGCGCAAGATGCGGAAGGATGTCTCGCGGACGTCGGTAACGTCGGGCGTCTCGCCCAGGTACGCGAGCCTGTCCTCCAGATTCTCCTCACCCGCCGAGGCAGACACGAACTCCAGTTCCACGCCGCCCGCCGCCTTCTGCGCCGTAACGACGAGCCGCCGCCCTTCTTCGGCGCCGTCCCTTTCCCCCAGCAGCCCCATGAGCGTCTCTTCGCCCACCAGCACCAGGCGGCTGTCGGTCGATGCCTCGTCCCAGCCCGCCCTGGCGCCGAACGAGCGCAGGAACGCGGTCAGCTTGGGCAGCGTCTCCGCGTCCAAACCCGTCGCCAAACGCTGCCTGCGTCTGCCGGTCAATTCCATGAACAGCATCATTAGAATCGCGGTGATGGCGCCCGCCGTCATGCCGTTCCCCAGCAGCACTTCCCAAAACCCGCCTGTCAGCAGCGACGGGAAGATAGCCTGGCTCTGGAAACCTACTCCAAGCCAAAAGGCAATGCCCACCACCGCCGCCTTGCGGTGGTCTACTCCGTCCAGCACGATGATCTTCATCCCCTGCACGAACAGCAGCGCGAGCACCACCAGCAGGTAGGCCGCGACGACCGGGCCGGGGATGCCGATCAACAAGGCGGCTATCTTCGGGAAGAAGGCCACTGCCGCAATCACGACGCCGAGCACCACGCCCACCCGCCGCGCGTTCACCCCCGTTATCTCCGCCAGGGAAATGCTCGAGGAGTAGGTCGTGTTGGGCACGGTCCCCGTGAGGCCGGACAACAGATTGCCAACTCCGTCCGCGTTCAGCGCGCCCTGCACCACGCGGAAGTCCGTCGCCCCCGGCCTCCGGCGCGAGACGCGCTGGATGGCGACGGCGTCGCCGATGGTCTCTATCGCTCCTACCATCGTAACCACCACGAACGCCGGCAGCAGCGCCCAGAACTCCACGCCAGGCCGCTCGAATCCGGGCCAGCCGCCCAGCGGAACGCCCACCCATCGTGCGTCCAGCACCGGCTGCACGTCGTACAGGCCGAAGAACGCGGCGACGATGCAGCCGGTGGCGATGCCCATGATGGGCGCCCACAGCCTCCACGCAGGCGGCGCGCGCAGCACCAGCCCGCCCGTTACCAGCAGCGCCGCCCCGGCCGCCGCCGGGCCGCCCAGCGAGTCCGAACCCTCCGGCACGTCCACCAGCGCGTCGAACACCAGCGGTATGACCGTGGCGGTGATGAGCATGATGACCGTACCCGCCACCGCAGGGGTGAAGATGCGCCGGAAGAGGGAGAGGCGCGCCGCCAGCGCGAACTGGAACAGCGACGACACGACGATGAGCAGCGCCATCGTCGACGGCCCGCCCTCCACCAGCGCCGCCACGCACACCGCGATGAACGCGCCCGACGTGCCCATGATGAGCACGTGGCCCGCCCCTACCCGCCCGAACCTCACCGCTTGCAGCACGGTCGTAGCGCCGCTCACCAGCAGCGCCGCGAACACCGCCCACGTCATATACGCGTCCGGCTGGTCGGCAATCCGCGACACGATGACCACCGTCAGCACCACCGGCGCCACGATGACCATCGCGGCCTGAATCCCTGAGCCGATGGCTATCGGAAGGGGCGGATTCTCATCCGGTTCGTAGCGAACGCTCTCGTTTACGCCCGTTGCCGCCAATGCGCACGCTCCTTCGCGGTCAATCGCGGTTAGATGAAACCCTCGCAGCGCCAGGCCCAGCCGTGCGCGTTGAGGGGCCTCATGCATGCTAGCCGCGCCCCGCCCTCGGCGCAACGCCGCAGATGGAGTCGATTTGCCAGAAGCACACTTGCTGGCGTCAAGCGATTGTTCCAGTCAGCCGGGCTTGTTATAGTAGGCGACGGGCGGGCGCGGTGAACAAGCAGGCCAAAGGGGGCAACGCATGAAATCGTTGGGGGTCGTCTTCGTCATCATCGGCGCCATTAGCTTTATCGCATGGTTGGCTTTGGTGAAGGTGAACGGCCTCGGCGACGCCACGACTATCGCAGTCGCCATCGTGCCCGTGGTTTTCGGCATCATCGGAGCCCTCATCACGGCGGACCGCACCGTAACAGGCGTCGTCCTCGCCAGCGTCGGCCTCGTCACCTTTATCGCATGGTTGGCCTATGCCCATGCGAACACCTACGCCGACACCATGACTATCGCAGGCGGCATCGTACCCGTAGTGCTCAGCGGCATCGGGGCCTTCTTCATAGCTGACGGCATCGCCGCGGCGAACAAGAACCCTCCGTACGACAAAGACCCCGCGTAGGCGCGCCTCGCCCTCGGCGCAACGCCGCCGACTTCGCCGACGCTATGAACGCCGACCCCGCCTAGCGCGAACCGCACGCGAGAGAGGCGCCCTATCAGCCGCTCCCCATCCCACGGCTCGTGCAACCCCATCGTCCTCGGCGTCCGCACCGTCAAGGAGACGATGGCCGACGACGTAACCCACATGGCCGCCGGCGTCGCCTACTACGCCATCCTCTCGCTGTTCCCGCTCACCATCGGCCTGATGGCGCTCCTGAGCCCCCTGCTCCAGGACGAGAACGTCAAGGCGCAGATACTCGACTTCTTCCAGGCCTACCTCCCCGGCTCCACCGGCGCCCTCGACGCCAACATCCAATCGGTGGGCGACTACCGAGGCCAGCTGGGCGCGCTGAGCCTGGCGGGGCTGTTCTGGACGGCCAGCGCCCTGTTCGGCGCCATCAGCAAGGCCGTCAACCGCGCCTGGGACATCCACCAAGACCGCCCCTTCTACGCCGCCAAGCTCCGCCACCTCGCTATGGCCCTCGGCGTCGGCGCCCTCTTCCTCATGTCCGTCTCCGTCACTTCCACGCTCCAATTCATCGACACGCTCGGCCCCGAGCGCCTGCGGTTCCTCGAACACGCCGTCGTCCAAACCCTCACCCGCGTTCTCCCCTTCTTCTTCAGCCTCGGCATCTTCCTCCTCATCTACCGGTTCGTCCCCAACACGCCCACCTACTGGGGCTACGTCTGGCCCGGCGCCCTCTTCGCCGCCTTCTGCTTCGAGATCGCCAAGTCGCTATTCCTCCTCTACCTCGACGAATACGCGAACTTCGAGCGCATCTACGGCTCGCTAGGCCCGCTGGTCGCGCTCCTCGTATGGAGCTACGTCTCCTCCCTCATCCTCCTGGTCGGCGCCGAGCTCGCCTCCGAGTACGGCCGCATGCGCCGGGGCGTCGCCCGCGGCGCGCTCGCCCGCCCTAGACGCTGAGCGGGGTGCTACAATTCCTCCGTGCGCCTCATCGTCGAGATAGCCGCGAACATGGGCCTCGATCCCGAGGCGCTGATTCCCTATGGCCGCTACAAGGCAAAAGTCCCCCTCGACGCCATCCCCGATGCCCCCGCGCGCGGCAAGCTCATCGTCGTAACCGGCATCACCCCCACGCCCGCGGGCGAGGGGAAGACCACCACCACCGTCGGGCTTACACAGGGGCTAGGGCGCCTGGGCGTGAGCGCCGCCGCCACCTTGCGCGAGCCTTCCCTCGGCCCCATCTTCGGCATCAAGGGCGGCGGAACCGGCGGCGGCATGGCGCGCGTCGAGCCCGAGGACGAGGTCAACATCCACTTCACCGGCGACGCCCACGCCGTCGCCTCCGCCCACAACCTGCTGGCCGCCATCGCCGACAACGCCGCCCGTCTCGGGCGCGTCCCCGGTCTGCCTCCTGCGGGCATCAGCCTGCGGCGCGTCTCCGACATGGAGGAGCGCTCGCTGCGCCAGGTCGCCACCGGGCTAGGCGGCGCCGCTAATGCGCCCGTCCGCGAGACCGGCTTCGACATCGTAACCGCCTCCGAGGTGATGGCCATCCTCGCCCTCAGCGGCGGCCTCGACGACCTGCGCCAACGCCTCAGCCGCATCGCGATCGGCTACGCCGACGACGGGCGCGCCGTAACCGCCGACGACGTCGGCGCGGTCGGCTCCATGATGGCGCTGCTGCGCCACGCCATCCTCCCCAACCTCGTCCAAACCACCGAGGGCCAGCCCGTCATCGTCCACACCGGGCCGTTCGGCAACATCGCCCACGGCTGCAGCTCCGTCGTCGGCGACCGCCTCGCTCTCGCCCACGCCGACTACGTGCTGACCGAGGCGGGCTTCGGCGCCGACCTGGGCTTCGAGAAGTTCATGCACATCAAGGCGCGCTCTTCCGGCCTGCTGCCGCACGCCGCCGTCATCGTCGCCACCATCCGCGCGCTCAAGAACCACGGCGGCGTCGCCGTGCGCGACCTCGACCCGCCCGCCCCCGCCGCCGTCGAGGCGGGGATGGCCAACCTGCGCCACCTCATCGGCGTCATCCGCTCCTTCGGCCTGCCCGTCGTCGTCGCGCTCAACCGCTTCCCCGCCGACACCGCCGAAGAATTGCGCATCGCCAAGCAGGGCAGCGAGGAGGCGGGCGCGGCGGCGGCCGTCGAGAGCACGGCGTTCGCCGATGGCGGCGCGGGCGCGACCGACCTCGCCCGGGCGCTCATCGACGCAGCCTCCGCCTCCGAACTCGGCGCCGCCCCCGAGCCCGACTACGCCTACGCACTCTCCGATTCCGTGGAGGACAAGGTGCTCGCCGTCGCCCGCCGGGTCTACAACGCCGACGACGTGTCGTGGAGCGCGCCCGCCCGCGCCCAACTGCGCCGCTTCCGCGACCTCGGCTGGAACGGCCTCCCTGTCTGCATGGCCAAGACGCACCTGTCCATCAGCGACCGCCCCGAGCGCAAGGGCCGCCCCTCCGGCTACACCTTCGAGGTAAACGACGTGCGCGCCTCCGTCGGCGCGGGCTTCATCTATCCCATCGCCGGCAGCATCGTAACCATGCCCGGCCTCCCCTCGAACCCCCGCACCCTCGACGTGGACGCCGCCGGCGCCATCTTGGGGTTATAACTGGAGCGGGGATGGATGTCGCCAAGATGCCGGGAATTAGCCAGGGAGCTGTCGGTTATGGATGCCCGGTTCGGCGAGGGCGGTCGATAGGCCTAGTGGGCGTAAGTTGACGGTAAGCAGCACTGACTTTGAAGTATGGCTCGGTGGACTGTGACGCCCCCTCACCTTGCCGGAGGACTCCAAGGCCGGAATAGATTCAAGCCGGTCTTCGTCAGTTCAATGTCTATCTCGCTGGGGAATATCTCCATCTGAGGGCTCCTTATGAGCCACGCCAGCCTGTACTCTTGTTGATTGCTGTACTTCTTATTCTTCTGGAACCATCGCGCAAGCAGCTCCATATCATCGAGGTCGCCTTGTTCGACGGCTGGTGGGGTCGTGTCGTAAGGGTATGCCA
>JAPPFU010000036.1:10008-16574 GCA_028875085.1 Chloroflexota bacterium | reverse complement strand
GCCCTGGCGATGTACTCAACCAGTTCCTTCATCTAGGCCCCTGCTTTCTGGACGACTCCCCTGGCCTGGAGTATCCGCCCGACGGTCTCGGAGGGCTTTGCGCCGACGCTGAGCCAGTGGCGGACCTTGTCCTCTTGGATGGCGACTTGCGGGGGGTCGGTGAGCGGGTTGTAGTAGCCGACCTGCTCGACGAAGGCGCCGTCGCGCGGCGAGCGCGCGTCGGCCACGACGATGCGGTAGCTGGGTTGCTTCTTCTTCCCAACGCGGCGCAAGCGGATTCGGAGCATGGCGTGTTCGGCGGTTCCCCTACAAGCGTGGTAGCGGATAAGTTTAGGGCGCGGATAGGCGGGGTGTCAACGAAGGCGCGGGGCGGTTGCGCCCATGTCTAGTATGTCCCCGGTTCGCTGACTTCTACGTTGGGGTAGTGCCGCACCTCCGGCGTGCCGCGCTGGGCGAGCACGGCCACCACGTCCACTCGCCACGGGCGCGACTCCAATCCGTGCTGCCGCAGGTACTCCTGCGCCACAACCGCGACGCGCTGACGCTTGCGCGCCGTTACCGACTCCTCAGGGGAGCCGAACGACGCTGTGCGGCGCGTCCGCACCTCGACGAACACCAGCGTCTCGCCGTCCTCCGCCACGATGTCCACCTCGCCGCGCCGCGTGCGGAAGTTGCGCGCCGCCACCCGCAGCCCCGCGACGGCCAGGTACGCCGCCGCGATCTCCTCTCCCTGCGCGCCCAGCCGCGAGCGAGGGCTAGGCGGCGCGGCGGGCATCAAGGTCGCCCGCATCGGCGAGAAGGTGCGCCGGTGCGCCGGGCTTGGGCCGTGCTGTGCGATAGCCGTCAGGTGAGCCGGCGAGGCGTAGCCCTTGTGCTGCGCGAGGCCGTAGCCGGGATAGCGTGCGTCGAGTTCCCGCATGAGCGCGTCGCGGTGCGTCTTGGCCATGATGGACGCCGCCGCGATGGCCGTGCACAGGCGGTCGCCCTTCACGATGGCGAGGCAAGGCCGCCCGCGCCAATCGACCGCGCTCGTGCCGTCCACCAGCAGATAGTCGGGCGCAACGGACAGCCCGTCGAGGGCGCGGCGCATCGCCAAGCGCGTCGCGGGCAGGATGCCCATCGCGTCGATCTCTTGGGCCGACGCCTCGCCTACCGCCGCGTCCAACGCCGCCGCCCGCACGACTTCCGCCGCGCGCTCGCGCTGCGCGGGCGTCAGCGTCTTTGAATCGCGGATGAGCGCCAAGTCCTCGACGTCCGCGCCGTCGAGGTCGGGCAGCGCCACGGCGCCGGCGACCACCGGCCCGGCCAGCGGCCCGCGCCCCGCCTCGTCTACCCCCGCCACGCGGCTGACTCCCTGCGCCCAGAGCGAGCGCTCGCGCGTCTGCGTCGGCGCCGCCCCGGCCGGGCTAGCGCTCCGCCGCGCCATCGATGAAGCCGCCGCCGAGCACCTCGTCCCCGTCGTAGAACACCGCCGCCTGCCCTGGCGTAACGGCGCGCTGCGGCTCGTCGAACCACACGACCGCGCCGTCGCCGCGCGGCTCCAGGGTCGCGGGCAGCGCGCGCCCGTTGTAGCGGATCTTGACCGCCGCGCGGACAGGCTCGCTAGGCGCTTGCCCCTTGACGTAGGTGACGCGCCCCACGCGCGCGCCGGGCTTTGCTAGGTCATCCGCGCTGCCCAGTACTACGCGCCCCGTCTCCGGCTCGACCTCGGTAACGAACAGGCGCTCGCCCGTCGCCACACCCAGGCCGCGCCGCTGCCCCACGGTGAAGAACTCGACGCCCTCGTGCTCGCCCAGCGCGCGCCCCGCCGTATCAACCAGCATGCCCGGCCGCGGCCGTATGTGTTGGCGCATGAACTCGCGGTAGTCGCCCCCGGGGATGAAGCAGACCTCCTGGCTGTCCGCCTTATCCGCCAGGTGCAGCCCCGCCTCCCGCGCGAGTTCGCGGATCTGCGCCTTGGCGTAGCCGCCCACCGGCAACAGCACGCGCCTCAGCTGCTCCTGCCCCAATCCGAACAGCACGTAGGACTGGTCCTTCCCCGCGTCGACGCCGCATCGCAGCGACCATCCGTCGCTGTCCCGGACGATGCGCGCGTAGTGCCCCGTCGCCACGCAGTCCGCGTCCATCATCGCCGCGCGGCGCAGCAGAAAGTCGAACTTGATGCGGTCGTTGCACGCGATGCATGGGTGCGGCGTCCGCCCGCGCTGGTACTCCGTGATGAAGTAGTCCATCACGTGGGCACGGAACTCCCGCCGCACGTCTAGCACGTAGTGCGGGATGCCCAGCGCGCGGCAAACGCGCCGCGCGTCCTCGATGTCTTCGATGGAGCAGCAACCGCGATGTCCGGCGGCAGTCTCCCCGTCCTCCTCCGACCACAAGCGCATCGTAACGCCGACCACGTCGTAGCCCTCGCGCGATAGGAGCAGCGCGGCGACGGACGAATCGACGCCGCCCGACATTGCGGCGACGACGCGAGGGCGTGGAGCGCTTTCGGGGGCCATGCCCATAGGCTACAAGAGGCGCCAGCGCTTAGCGAGCGGCGGCGCGCGCAGCCTCCGCCCGCCTATAATCGGCGCCGGAGTCGAGTACCTGGAACCACTGGACGCAGCGCGCATCGCGGTTGACGCCGCCTCCGACCGGCAGGCGGACGACATCCTGCTGCTCAATGTCGGCGAGGTCGCCGCCTTTGCCGACTTTCTGCTCATTATGAGCGCCGGCAGTCCCAGGCAGATGGGCGCCCTGGCCGACGAGATCGAACTGGCGATGAAGCGCGGGGGATGTGCTCTCCACCACCGCGAGGGGAGCGTCGAGTCGGGCTGGGTGCTGCTCGACTTCTCGGACGTGGTGGTGCACGTCTTCAGTGAGGAGCAGCGCGCCTACTACCGCCTCGAAGAGGTGTGGAGCGCAGGCAAGCCCGTCGTCAGGATCCAGTGACCACCCACGGCGCCGATTGCAGCGCGTAGTCGTGCATCTCCGCCGCCTCGAAGAAGATGCCGATCTCCCGCGCCGCCGCCTCCGGCGAGTCGGAGCCG
Organism: Chloroflexota bacterium; assembly: GCA_028875085.1. Lineage (GTDB taxonomy): Bacteria > Chloroflexota > Dehalococcoidia > Lucifugimonadales > Australimonadaceae > JAGWBE01. Next base: position 13,542 of record JAPPFU010000036.1, on the reverse strand, counting down.
TGGATCAGGTTGCGCTCGATGTCCTGGGCCAGGTCGGCGCGAATCGTCCCAGGCGCCGCCTTCTGGGGGTCGGTCGCGCCCATAAGCGCACGCACCGCGTCCACTGCTTGCTTCCCCTCCACTGCCAGCGCCAGCAGCGGGCTCGAGGTCATAAACGCCGCCATACCGGCGAAGAAGGGCTTGTCCACGTGCGCCGAGTAGTGCGTCCGCGCCAGTTCCATATCCATCCGCAGCATCTTCGCGCCCACAATCTTTAGCCCCCGATCCTCCAATCGCGCGATGATGCGCCCGGCCAGGCCGCGTTGCAGGCCGTCCGGCTTCACCAACACTAACGTCCGCTCCATCGTGAGAGGCGCTCCTCCCGAGGCCCGGCTCAAGCGGCCCGGCCTCCCGCAGCCGCGAGGCTATCACATCGTGGCCTTACCCACGCGCCGCGCGCCCGCGCCCGACGCGCGCCGGGGGCTTCGGTGTTCCGATGCCTGGCGGCCTTGCATAGTGCGGCGCCAAGCCTGCGGGTGCGTCCCGCTCCCCGCGTTCGAGCCGCTCGGCGGTCAGCGCCCCCGCTCCACACAGGCGCGAGGCGGGCTGGCGTTCCTCGGCCAACCGCGCCTCTCCGTTCTCGGCGATTAGCCGCTCCGCCCACGCCGCCGCGCCCTCGCCCGCCAGCAGCATCTCGCCGCGCAGCGACGCCGCCAGTTCGTCGATGTCCGTAACCCGGTCGTCCGACAGCCGCCGCCACCCGCCGCCGCGCGCGTCGAACATCGCCCAACCCGCCAACGCTCGCCCGGCCACGATGACCGCGCAGACCACTGCGCCGCTGCCCCGGTGCGGATAGGCCGTCGCCTCGAGGGTGCTCACGCCAACCAGCGGCAAACCCGAGGCGAAGGCGAGACCCTTCGCCACGCCGAGTCCCGCGCGCAGGGCGCTGAACCCGCCAGGCCCGGTCGCCGCGCCGATTCCCGTCAGCCGTTCCGTTCCGCCCGCCTCCTCGACGAGCGCCCGCACCGCGGGCATCAACTCCGCCGTGTGGTTGTGCAGCGACTCCCACTCCCGCGACGCAGCCAGCCCGTGCCCAGGCCGCCACAGCCCGACGGCGCCTGCTCCGGTGGATGTCTCGATGATGAGGTGCACGCGCCTCACCTAACTCGCGCCTTCGAGGCAGCGCGCCAGCGCGGCGGCGCGTTCGCCGCGCGCTTCCGCCGCGATGCGCCGCTCCTCCGGCGCCGCCCCGAACCGCAAGCGCAATTCCAAGCGTTCCGTCGGGAAGATATCGGGCGCGCGGTCGGCCCACTCCACCACCACCGCGCCCGCTTCCAGCATCTCCTCCACGCCGAGGTCGTGAACCTCAAGTCCGCCGTCCGTCCGGTACAGATCGAGGTGGAACAGCGGCAGGCGCCCGTCGTAGCGGTGCGCAAGCACAAAGGTCGGGCTGTGGACGTAGCCGACGACCTGCGCCCCCTGCGCGATGCCCTGGGTCAGCGTCGTCTTGCCCGCGCCCAACTCTCCTTCCAGCAGCAGCAGGTCGCCGCGCCGCAGCGCCGCCCCCACGCGCCGGCCCACGCCCTCCGTCTCCGCCGCCGATGTCGTGCGAACCTCCATCAGCGCAGGTGCTCCCAACCGGCGGAGGCGACCTCCATCTCCCGCCCCTCCGCGTCCATCACGCGCACTACGCCCGGCTCGTCCGGTGTCGCCTCTCCGATGACGGCTCCGGCGCCGATGGACTCTAGCGCCTGTTCGACTACTTGCGGCGGCCCCGCGAACAGCAACTGATAGTCCTCGCCGCCGCCAAGCGCAAACGAGAGCGGCTCGGGCAGCATCTCCACGCCAGGCGCCACGGGGACGCGCGCCGCCTCGATTTTCGCGCCGACGCCGCTCGCCTTCGTCAAGCGGCGCAGGTCAAGCAGCAGCCCGTCGGATACGTCCATCCCGCAGCGGATGCCGGAGTGGAGGATGCGCTGCCCCGCCTCGATCTGCGGCTCTGGCCTGCGGTGCGCCCGCACCAGCGCCTCCTCCGCGCCGTTCGCGCCGCTCCTGCCCGCCTGGAGCAAGTGCAGTCCGCCCGCCGACGCACCCAGCGGCCCGCTCACTGCGATCGCGTCTCCGGGCCGCGCCGCCGATCGGCGCAGTGGCTCCGCGCCGCAGACCCCCGTCATCGCCACCGTTACGAACACCTCTCCTGCGCTCACCACATCCCCCCCGACGATGAGCGCGCCGTAGCGGATGCACGCCGCAATCATCCCCGCGTAGAGGTCGTCCACGGCAGCCACGTCGAGGCCGCGCGGCAGGCCAAGCGTTACTAGTGCGCTCACCGGCGCGCCGCCCATCGCCGCCACGTCGCTCACATTGGCCGCCATCGCCTTCCACCCTACGTCACGCCAAGGCGTCTTCCCTCGCGTGAAGTGGACGTCCTCCACCATTGTGTCGGTGGTCGCCACCCAGATTCCCGCGTCGCCGTGCCATGCCGCTGCGTCGTCGCCGATGCCGATGCGCAGGTGAAAGCCCGGCCGCGCCGCCCGCGACAGCCGCGCCGCCCCAACCTGCGCGCCCAGCCGCTCCACTAGCGCAAGTTCGCCTATGTCCCCGACCGTTGCCACGCCCCGATTATAGGGCGCGCTCCGCCGCCTGCCGCAGGATGGCCGCGTCCGCGCGTGCGCGTATGGCCGAAGTGGATGGCGCTCACGCGTTCAAGGGAAGGCGGAAAGTCACGCTAACGCCCTGCCCACGCCCGTCGCTTGCTACGCTAACGGCACCCCCGTGAGCTTCCACTATGGCCCGGGTGATGGCCAGTCCCAGGCCGGCGCCGCCTATCCCGCGGCTGCGAGACTGGTCAGTGCGATAGAAGCGCTCGAAGACGTGGGGAAGGTCTGCAGCGTCGATGCCGATCCCGTCGTCGGTGACTGAGATAGCCAGAATCTCTCCGCCTTCGAGCCACGCCCTGAGCGCGACGCTTCCCCCCGCGTCGGTGCAGTTAATGGCGTTGCGCACGACGTTTCCCAACGCCTGGCTCATGCGCATCGGGTCGAGCTCCATATCCGGGAGGTCGCCGAGCTCCTCCATCCGTAGCTCAACCTGCCGAGCATGGGCCTGCGGCTGCCAGCGCTCCGCCTCGGTGGTAAGCAACTCGTAAACCGACGCTGTTTCGAGGGCGAGCCTCAACTCGCCGCTGTCGGTCTCCGCAAGCCAGTCCAGATCGGTCACGAGGCCGCGCAGCCTATCCACTTCCTGGATAATGTGGTCGGAGGCGCTGTCGGCCGTCTGGAGTCCATCCCGCTGCCCTTGCGCCTCCAGCTGTATGACGGTCAGCGGCGTGTTCAGTTCATGGGAGACGTCGTTTATCAGCCGCCTGCGAAGCTCGCGTTGCGTCTCCAAAGCGGAGGTCATCCGGTTGAAGGCCGCGCTCATGCGGCCCAGTTCGTCCGAGGATGTGACCGGCAATTGGGCCGTGTCGCCCTGGGCAATCGCCTGAGTTGCCTCCGTCAGCGCCGTCACCGGCGCCGCGATGCGCTTGGACAGCCATGCGGCTAGCAATACGGC
>JAPPFU010000036.1:0-9998 GCA_028875085.1 Chloroflexota bacterium | reverse complement strand
CAATACGGCAACGCCAATGGTCAGCGTGCCCCCTATGACGATCACGTAGAGGAACGTGCTCAGAAATCCGTGCGATTCAGCCGACAGGAGCTCGCGGTTCACGTCCACGTAGACGTGGCCTACCGGCCGGTTTTCGGTCAGGTCGAGCACCGTCTCGCGATGTCCGTCCAGACCGCCTGCGACGGCCCCGGGTAGCAGTTCGGACAGGTTGTCCCTTACCACGCGTCCATCGACGCTGACGATGACGACTCGTATCCGGTCCTCGTGCAGAAGCTCGTTGTGCCCTTCCTCGATTCCTTCTTCTCCTTCCACCCGCTCCCCCTCCGCAACCATGGCGTAGAGGTATCCGGCTTCGGAAAGCGGTCTGTCCACCGTCTCCCAGCCACCGGCGGCGGTATACTCCCGGCTCAGACTCCGCGCCAATCGGCTCGCCTCGCCGCCTCCTATCTCGTCCACGAACACTCCTAGCCGGGATTGGGTGGCGTAGTAGCCCACGCCGGCGCTGATCAACACGGTAAGGACGATGACAAGGACCATTGGGCCCATGATTCGCCACCGCAGCGACATCACTCGCCTTCCGCCGCGAACCTGTAGCCGGTGCCGTAGACGGTCTGAATAGGTTGCCTGCCGTCCCGGCCGATCTGCCTTCGCAGGCGCGCGACTTGGCTGTCGATAGCGCGGTCGAACCCGTCGAATTCGTCGCCGAAGGTCAGCGAGATCAACTGCTCGCGAGTGAGCACCTGGTTGGGGTGGCGCATGAACGTCGATAGCAGGGCAGTCTGCGCCTGGCTCAAGTCTACGGGTTCTCCATCGACCGTCACTATTCCGGTGGTCTCGTTCAGCGTGACATGCCCGCGGGTCAGCACCTGTTGGACCCTGTCTTTGACCCGGCGAAGCACGGCCTGGGCGCGGGCGATGAGTTCTCTCGGGTCGAAGGGCTTGACGACGTAATCGTCGGCCCCGCTCTCCAGCCCGACAACCCGCTCAGCATGGGCCTCTCTGGCTGTCAGCATGATGATGGGAACGTCTGACTCACGGCGCAGAATCCTGCACACTTCCACGCCATCGCGACGAGGGAGCATCAGGTCGAGGATTATCAAGTCGGGGGCCATGTCGCGCGCCAGCGCTAGACCGGCCTCGCCGTCGTGAGCAACATCGGCGGAGAATCCGGCGCGCTCGAAATATACCTTCACCCATTCGGCGATTCTTCTGTCATCTTCGACTATCAATACCGTACCGCTCATTGCCGCCCTCTAAAGGAACCTCTCAGGAGGCGGCGCCTCATGAGGGCGCCGCCTCCTACATGCCCGGGCTCGCGGTCGAATTATCTCACACGGAGCCGGGCCCCGGCTTTTCGCTTGGTCGACTTCGGGTGGCTCTAGCTGCCCCGGCCCTCGCCGCCGCTGCCGTGCTCGCCGCCCGACTCCCCACCGGAGCCATGCTCGCCGCCGCCTTCACCGCCGCTGCCGCCGTGCTCGCCGCCCGACTCCCCACCGGAGCCGCCCCCCTCGCCTCCGCCAACCTCGGCGTGGGCGACCCATCCCGTGAACGGCGCCTGCGTCGAGGGCAGGTTGACCGCCGCCATCTGGCCCGGGGCCAGGTCTATCGGCGTCGTCGGCCCGAGCTCCGTCCCGTTGGAGAGGTGCACCTCGATCCTGACCCGGGTCAGGATGCTGCTGGTCGTATTCTCCACCGTGCCCGTGAAGGAATTGGTCGCGGCGTCGTAGCGCATGATGAGCCGGGCGCCGCTGCGCACCATGTCGAAGGTCTCGTCCGGCGCCAGCATGTTGGCGCTGCCTTCTTCCCCGCCTCCACCTTCGGCGCCTTCGCCACCGGTGTGAGACATGGGGCCTGTGCCGCCGCAGTCGAACACCTCCAGGTGGACGACGTATCCGTCGAAGGAGACACCCGCCAGACTCGGTTCGCTGGCGACGGACACGCTGGTTACGGCTGTCTGTCCAGGGCTCAGGTGCCCCAGCACGTCGGGGCCGAGTTCTCCCACGGTCGTCGTTCCCGACTTCAGGTGAGGTTCGGCCTGCACGTAGCAGAGCACCTGCGGGAGCGTGTTCTGCACCGTTGACTGGACGGACTGGGTCGCCGCATCGTATCGGGCGGAGACGGCCAGTCCGTCGAGGACGCCGTTCCAGGTCTGCCCCAGGGGGATGATCGGGCTCGACATAGCGGCTTCTCCGGCCTCAGCGCTCCCGCCGCTTTCGGCACCTTCGGGACCGTCGGGGCCGCTTTCACCGCCGGATTCGCTGCCTTCGCCGCCGCTGCCGTGTTCCCCCCTGGATTCGCCGCCGCCGCCCTCGGCGACGCTCTCGCCGTTGCGGCCGCCTTGGGATCCGGCGTTGCTCGAGCACCCGATGAGCAGCCCCGCGGAGAGCAAGGCCACCAGGAGCGCTCCCACGAGGAGCGTCTTGGGCGTCAGCCTCTTGAGTTCCGTGAGCATCATCGTCTCACCTCCCTTGTGAGTATTCCGACGCCACTCACGGTAGAGGCGAAATGTCGCAGAAATATGTCAGCCGCAGGCGTAATCGGCGAACTGCCTGGGCGCATGCCCAGGGCTTGGAACATACGGAGAATGGCGCTTCACTTGCCGCTTAGGCTCAGCCGAGCCGAGCGAGCACAACCGCCCCTACATCCGCTCCGGCGCCGACACCCCCATCAACCCCAGCGTCCGCGCCAACGCCGTCTGCGCCGCCGCTGCCAACCGGAGACGCGCCTTCGACAGCGCCAGATGCTCCGGATCCGACGACAACACGCGGCAATGGTCGTAGAACCAGTGGAACGCAGTCGCCAACTCTCCCGCGTAGTGCGGCAGCGTATGCGGCGCCAGCGTCCGCGCGATCGTTTCCACTAACTCCGGCAGCTGCGCCATCTTCCGTATCAGCGCCAGTTCCGCCTCGTGGGTCAGTAACTGCGTGTCGCCGTCCTCCCAGCCCACGCCGCGCTCCGCCGCCTGCCGCAGGATGCCCGCGATGCGCGCGTGCGCGTACTGCACGTAGTACACCGGGTTGTCCGCCGACTGCCGCTTCGCTAGCTCGAGGTCGAACTCCAACTGACTCTCCGCCGTCCGCGCGAGGAAGAAGTAGCGGCAAGCGTCCGCGCCCACCTCCTCCACCAGTTCGCGCAGCGTGATCAGCTCCCCCGTGCGCTTCGACGCCCGCACCGTCTCCCCGCCCCGCTTCAGCGTAACCAGCTGGCATATCAAGATGGTCAGCCGCGCCGGGTCCAGCCCTAGCGCCTCCATCATCGCCCGCATCCGAGGGACGTGACCCTGATGGTCGGCGCCCCACACGTCGATCACCTGGTCGAACCCCCGCTTCACGAACTTGTCGCGGTGATAGGCGATGTCCGACGCGAAGTAGGTCGGCTGCCCCGTTCCCCGCACCAACACGTTGTCCTTGTCGTCGCCCAGCGCGCTGGAGTTGAACCACAGCGCCCCCTCCCGCTCTAAGGTATGCCCCTGCTCCCGCAGATAGGCCAGCGTCCGCTCGTACTCTCCTCCCTCGAAGAGGCCGCGCTCACTGAACCAGTTGTCGAACGCCACGCCGATGAGCTCAAGGTCGGCCTTGATGTTCGCCAGCATCCGCTGCAGCCCCGCCTCTCCGACCTCCCGCGTCGCTTCCTCCCGCTCGCCCTGCGCGAACCGCTCGCCGAACTCCGACGCCAGTTCGCGTCCCAGCTCCACCACGTACTCGCCCTGGTAGCCCCCCGGCGGAACCTCCTCGCCTTCGCGTCCGAGCGCCTGCGCGTACTGGGCGAAGACCGACTCGTAGAACAGGCGCACCTGCTGCCCCGCGTCGTTGATGTAGTACTCCCGCGAAACCTCGTGCCCCGCCGCGGCCAACACGTTCGCCAGCGTCGAGCCGAGCACGGCGCCGCGCGCCGCGCCAACGTGCAGCGGCCCGGTCGGATTCGCGCTCACGAACTCCACCTGCACCCGCCGACCGCCGCCGACCGCGCTATTTCCGAACGCCGTCCCCTGCGCTAGGATCGCGTCCACCTGCTCGCGCAGCCAGTCGTCGCTGAGGGCGAAGTTCACGAACCCCGGCGGCGCCGCCCACACCCGCGCCACCGCCTCGTGCGGCGCGACCAATGCGGCCAAGCGCTCCGCTATCTCCATCGGCGGCATCCGCGCCGCCCGCGCCAACCGCAGCGGCACGCTCGACGCGAAGTCGCCGTGCTCCGCCTTCTGCGGACGCTCCACCGCCGGCCCCGTCAGCGCCGCCGCCGGCAGCAAGCCTTGCTGCTGCGCCGCCTCCACCGCGCCCGCGATGCGCTCCGCGACTAGGTCCCGCGCCAACATAGTCCGCCAATCATACCAGCGTCCCCGCCCCGCCTTCTGCGCTAGAATGCGCGCGGGAGGAGTGCGCGCAGCCGATGCCTCTGCTGTACGAAAGCGTCCGCAAAGCCGCCGCTCTGAGCGAGCGGGAACTCGCGGAGATCGCCCAGACGCTCCGCCGCGAGGTGGCCGGGGAGGTGCGCCTCGACCGCTACTCCCGCGCGCTCTACGCCACCGACGCTTCGATGTATCAGATGGAGCCGGTGGGCGTCGTGCTTCCCCGCTCGGCGGACGACGTGGAGGCGGCGGTTCGGACGGCGCGCGAGCACGGCGTGCCCATCCTCCCGCGCGGCGGAGGCACGGGCCTCGCGGGGCAGACCACCAATCACGCGCTCGTGCTCGACTTTTCCAAGTACATGCACGAGATGGTGGAACTGCAGGCGGAGGAGCGTTGGGCGCGCGTCCAGCCCGGCATCGTCAACAACCACCTCACCGCCGCTGTCCGCTCCCACGGCCTGATGTACGCGCCCGACCCCGTAACCAGCGCCCGCGCCACCGTCGGCGGCGGCATCGGCAACAACTCCTGCGGCGCCCACTCGGTTATCTACGGCAAGACGCTCGACCACGTCCTCGAGCTCAAGGTGGTGCTGTCCGACGGCAGCCGCGCGCGGTTCGACCCGGCCGCAGGGGCTGAGCTGGAGCGGCGGATGGCGTTGGGGACGCTGGAGGGCGCGATCTACCGAGAGGTGCGCCGCATCGCGCACGCCAACCGCGACGAGATCGAGCGTCGATTCCCCAAGATCCTCCGCCGCGTCTCCGGCTACAACCTTGACGACTTCGCCGGCGACGCCCCGATGAACCTCACGCGGATGATCGGCGCATCCGAGGGAACGCTGGCTATCGTTACGGAGGCGCGGGTCAACCTTGTCCCCGCGCCCAAGATGCGCGGAACCGCCGCCGTGCACTTCCGCGGCCTCGTCGAGTCGATGGAGGCGACCGTCGCCATCCTCGACCACGGCCCCTCCGCGGTCGAGATGATCGGCGAGATGATCATCCGCAACTGCCGCGTCAACCCGGGCTACCGCCACCTGCTCGACTGGGTCCAAGGCGACCCGCAGAGCCTCGTCTTCGTGGAGTTCTACGGCGATTCGACCGCCGAGTTGGACGCGAAGTTGGACGCGCTGAAGGCCGACCTTGCGCGCCGCAACCTAGGCTACGCCGTGGTTACCTCCAGCGACCCCGCGCGCCAGCGCCACATCTGGTCGCTCCGCGAGGCAGGGTTGGGCCTGGCGATGGCGGTCAAGGGCGACGCTAAGCCGCTCCCCTACGTCGAGGACACCGCCGTCTCGCCCGAGTTGCTGCCGGAGTACGTGGCGCGGTTCGAGGAGATCATCCGCGCGCACGACACCGAGGCCGCCTACTACGGCCACGCCTCGACCGGCTGCCTCCACATCCGCCCCATCGTCAACGTCAAGACCGTCGCCGGTCTCGACAAGATGGAGAGCATCGCCTCCCAGGTCGCCGACCTCGTGCGCGAGTTCGGCGGCTCGCTGTCGGGCGAGCACGGCGACGGCATCGTGCGCGGCGCCTTTATGGAGCGGATGTACGGCGCCGACCTCTACCAAGCCTTCAAGGAGGTTAAGCAGGCGTTCGACCCCGACGGCCTGATGAACCCCGGCAAGGTGATCGAGACGCCCGCCATCCGCGAGGTTCTGCGCCTGAGTCCGCAGACCAAGAACATGGAGGTCGCCACCTTCATGGATTTCTCCCAGGACGGCGGCTTCGCGGAGCACGTCGAACTCTGCAACGGTCAGGGCGCGTGCCGCAGTATGGACGGCGGCATGTGCCCCTCCTACATGGTCACCCGCGAGGAGGAGCACTCCACCCGCGGGCGCGCCAACCTGCTGCGCATGATCCTCAGCGGCAAGCTCCCCGCTTCCGAGTTGCGCGGCGACCGGCTCCAAGCGGCGCTCGACCTGTGCGTCGAGTGCAAGGCTTGCAAGGCGGAGTGCCCGTCCAACGTGGACATGGCCAAGTTGAAGGCGGAGGCGCTCGCCAAGCGCTGGGAAGGCCGCCGCGTCCCGCTGCGCGTCTGGGCGTTCGGCGAGATCGCGCTGCTCAGCCGCGTCGGGCAGGCGCTCGCGCCCCTCACCAACGCGCTCAGCGCCATGCCCATCGTCCGGCGGCTCACGGAGCGCATCGTGGGCGTATCGAGCCGCCGTCCGCTGCCCCGATTCGCCGCCCGCTCCTTCTCCTCGTGGTTCAAGCGCCGACGCGCGCCGCAGCACGCGCCGCGAGGCGAGGCCGTCTACTTCAACGACACCTTCACCGAGTACATGCACCCGGAGGTCGGGCGCGCCGCCGTTCGCGTCCTGGAGGCGCTGGGTTACGGCGTCACCGTCGTCAACCGCAAGCGCTGCTGCGGACGCCCCCTCGTCTCCAAAGGCCAGCTCGCCAAGGCGCGCCAGTGGGCGAACCACAACGTGAACGCCCTCGCGCCCTACGCCAAGCGCGGCGTTCCCATCGTCGGCTCCGAGCCGTCCTGCCTGCTGATGCTGCGCGATGAGTATCCCGACCTGCTGCGCAGCGAAGACGCGAAGAGCGTGGCCGCCGCCGCCGTGATGCTGGACGAACTGGTCGCTCGCCTCATCGACGAAGGAGAGGACGCGGCTTCGCTCTTCCGCGCCGACGCCTCCGCCAATATCCAGGTGCACGGCCATTGCCACCAGAAGGTGCTCGTCGGAGCAGCGCCGACGCTGGCCGCCTTGAACGCCGTTCCCGGCTACACGGCGGAACTCATCGACAGCGCCTGCTGCGGCATGGCGGGGACGTTCGGGTTCGAGCGCGAGCACTACGACTTCTCGCGCGCGATGGGCGCGCTGAAGCTCTTCCCCGCCATCGAGGCGCCCGACAGACGCGGCTGGCAGGTGGCCGTCTCCGGCATCTCCTGCCGCCAGCAGATCGAGCACTTCACCTCCAAGCGCCCTCGCCACGCCGCCGAATACCTGGCCGACGCGCTGAAGACGTAGGAGGCGCGCAAGCGCAGGGGGGAGCATGCGCTACCCGTGGGCGAATGCATTCATCCTCGCCGCAGCCGCCGTATCGCTGGCCTCCGGCTACTTCGGCATGACGGCAGGAGACGCCTCGCGCGCGTGGTATCTGGACGTCCATCGCGTGTCGGGCTACGCGGTGGTTGCGCTCCTGCTGTGGAAGGGGCGGAACATCCTCGCTCCCGTACTGCGCCGCTTCGGGCGCTGGTCGGGCCAAGACCTTGCCGCGATGCTGATGCTCGCCTTGCTGCTGGCGAGCCTGGGCTTGGGAATCGCGTGGGCGCACGGCGGGCGTTTCTCGCTCCTCGGCTTTAGCGGCCTGACGTGGCATATCAACGTAGGGCTGGCGGTTCTTCCGCTGCTCCTGTGGCACCTGCTGCGCTACTACCGGCTGCTGCGCCCCCGCTATTGGGCGGAGCGGCGGGCGGCGCTGCGCGTCGTGGGACTTGCCCTCGCCGCGCTCTTCGTATGGCAGGCGACGGCCCGCGTGGAGCGCGCGGCGGCGTGGGCGGGCGCGTCGCGGCGTTTCACCGGGTCGTACCCGGCGGGCGACTTCAGCGGCAACGCCTTCCCGACCACCTCGTGGCTGAACGACCGCCCGCGGCCCATCCTCCGCGATGCGTGGCGGCTGGAGGTGCGCGGTGCGGTCGAGCGCGAGGTCTCGCTGACGCTCGACGATCTGCGCGGCGCCGAGAGCGTTACGGCGACGCTGGACTGCACGGGCGGCTGGCACTCGACGCAGCATTGGCGCGGCGTCCCGCTCGGCGTAGTGCTCGACATGGCGTCGCCGACGGCGCGTGCGGCGAGCGTCAGCGTCGTCTCGACGACCGGCTACTACCGGCGCTTCTCACTCGACGAGGCGCGGGGGATGCTGCTTGCCACCCACGTCGGCGATGAGCCGCTGTCGCACGGCCACGGCGCCCCGCTGCGCCTCGTCGCGCCCGGCAAGCGCGGCTTCGAGTGGGTCAAGTGGATAGTGTGGCTCGAGGTCAACGAAACGGGCAAGTGGCTCCAGCCGCCCCTGCCCATTCAGTAGCGCATGCGGGCATAGGCGCGCTCCGCCTCACCGCACGAGCAGCGCGTACTCCAGCGAGTCGGTCAGCGCCTGCCACGACGCCTCGATGATGTTGCCGCTCGCGCCCACGGTGCTCCACGAGCGCTCGCCGTCGGTGGACTGGACGAGCACGCGCACGACCGCCCCCGTCCCGGCCGGGCCCTGCTCCACCACGCGCACCTTGTAGTCGGAGAGCGACACGGCGCCGAGGTGGGGGTAGGACTGTTCGAGGGCGCGCCGCAAGGCGAGGTCGAGCGCGTTGACCGGGCCGTTGCCCTCCGCCACGGTGTGGGCGAGGCTGCCCCCCACGCGCACCTTCACCATCGCCTCCGACAGCGCCTGGTCGTCCGGCTCGGCGGCGCCCGGGCGGCGGCGCTTCTCCATCACTACGAGGAAGTCGACCAGTTCGAAAGGCGGCTTATAGCCGTCGAGGGCGCGCTCGACCAGCAGGCGGAAGGATGCCTCGGCGCCCTCGTACTGGTAGCCCTCGGCCTCGCGCCGCTTCACCAGATCGACCAGATCGGTGAGGCGCTCCTTGGGCACGGCGTCCTCCAGACCCTCTTCCTTGAGTTTCATGGCGAGGTTGCCGCGACCGGAGAGTTCGGAGACGACAACGTGCCGTGCGTTGCCGACGAGCTGCGGTTCGACGTGCTGGTAGGCCGATTCGACCTTGGCCGTGGCGGATGCGTGGAGGCCGCCTTTGTGGCTGAAGGCGCTTTCGCCCACGTAGGCCTGGTAGCGGTTGGGGGGCATGTTCGCCACCTCTGCGACGAAGCGGTGCATCTCCGTCAGGCGCTCCAACTGCTCGTCCGTAACGCAGTCGATGCCGAGCTTGAGTTTGAGATTGCCGATGACGCTGATGAGGTTGGTGTTGCCGCAGCGCTCGCCATAGCCGTTGATGGTGCCTTGCACCTGCGTGGCGCCCGCTTGCACGGCGGCGATGCTGTTCGCCACCGCCACCTCCGCGTCGTTGTGGCAGTGCACGCCCACGCTCGTGGACGCCTCCTGCACGGCGCGGTGGGTCGCGTTGAAGACGTCGACGGGCAGGGAGCCGCCGTTGGTGTCGCACAGCACAACGTACTCCGCGCCCGCGTCGGCTGCCACGCGGATGCAGGCGAGGGCGTAGTCGGGGTTGGCGGCGAAACCGTCGAAGAAGTGCTCGGCGTCGAACAGCACGCGCCGCCCGTGGGCGCGCAGGTATTCGATCGACTCGCGCACCATGGCGAGGTTCTCTTCGAGGGAGGTTTCGAGCACCTGCGTCACCTGCATCTCGGACGCCTTGCCGACGATGGTGACGACGGGCGCGCCGGAGTCGAGCAAGCCCTTGAGGTTCGCGTCGTCCTCGACGCTGCCGTTGGCGCGCCGCGTCGAACCAAAGGCGGTGAGCGCGGCGTGTTCGAGGGGCAGTTCGCGCGCCCGCTTGAAGAACTCGTCGTCCTTGGGATTGGAGCCCGGCCAGCCGCCTTCGATGTAGTGGATGCCGAGTTGGTCGAGGCGCTGAGTGATGCGCAGCTTGTCCTCGACGGAGAGGCTGATGCCCTCCATCTGCGCTCCGTCGCGCAGCGTCGTGTCGTACAATGTTACCGGTGCCTGCCCCATGTCGGCC
>JAPPFU010000133.1:8646-18428 GCA_028875085.1 Chloroflexota bacterium | reverse complement strand
TGTCAACAAATCCCCCCGCAACTTACCACCATTCACCAAGGCGCAAGCAGCGGCGGCGCGGGCAAGCGTAGCACAGGAACAAGGGGAAGGGTTTCGGCATGGGCGCCGCGCATTTCTCCCTGAACATCGCAGCCAATCGTAGGGGCGCTCGGCCTGCTCGTCAATGCCCCGCGCTAGTCGATGGACGCGAGAGCGGTGGCGTCGAAGGTGGTCATGGTGTTCTGGCCGGCGAGGAAGGCGGCGCCGATGACGACGCGGGCGGGTCGGACGTCGGCGCCGAACTTCTGTCCCCATACGTCGTTGACGGCGCGGATCATCGGCTGGGAAGTGACGTAGACGCGCACCTTGAGGACGTGCTTCCACGAGAGGCCGTCGCGCTCCAGCAGGCGCTCGAAGTTGGCGAACACGTCCTCCGCCTGCTCCTCCATCGTGTCGCCTGTGCTGCCGTCGGGGCGCGCGGGGCGGATGGCGGAGTATTCGATGAGGTCGCCGACGCGCACCGCGTGGGGCACGTTCGGCCCGTGGGGGAGGAAGTCGTCGTGGACGATGAGTTGCTTGGCGGGCATAGAGGCGTCTCCTTGGGGATGGGTGTTGGAGGATACGCTACGCGGGCGGGCGGCGGAGGGCAAGCGGGGCGGCTACAATCCCCCTATGCCCCCCTTCGTTACCCTCATCGGCATCGCAGGGCTGCCCGAGGCGCGGGCGGGGGACGACCTGGGCACGATGCTCGTTCAGGCCGCCGCCGCGCAAGGGACGCCTATCGCGCCGGGCGACGTGCTGGTGGTTACGCAGAAGGTGGTCTCGAAGGCGGAGGGGCGGGTGATCGACCTGCGCACGGTGCGCCCGTCCGACCTGGCGGAGCGCTTCGCGGCGGCGTGGGAGAAGGACGCGCGCGTAGTGGAGACGGCGCTGCGCGAGGCGTCGCGGGTGGTGCGGATGGAGGGCGGGGTGCTCATCACGGAGACGCGGCACGGGTTCCGCTGCGCCAACTCGGGCGTGGACGCGTCCAACGCCGGCGGCGCCGACCTCGCTGTGCTCCTGCCGCTCGACCCGGACGCGTCGGCGCAGGGCATCCGCGAGCGGGTGCGCGAGTTGACGCGCGCGGAGGCGGCGGTGGTAATCAGCGACACCTTCGGCAGGCCGTGGCGCGAGGGCGCGGAGAACGTGGCCATCGGGGTGGCGGGGATGGAGGCGGTGCTGGACTATCGCGGCCAGTACGACGACGACGGGCGGGAGTTGCGCTCCACGACCATCGCCGTCGCCGACGAAATCGCGGCGGCGGCGGAACTGGTAACGAACAAGCTGACGCGGACGCCCGCAGCCATCGTGCGCGGCTATCCGTACCAACCGGGTGAATCGGGCGCGGCGCCGCTGGTGCGGGCGCGGGAGAAGGACCTGTTCCCGTAGGGGACAATGTCCCCGTTCGCCCTGAGGGGAATCGAAGGGTGAACGGGGGCGCTATCCTTGTATCGGAGCAGTTGGGGGAGGACGCGAATGAGTTCGCCGGAGCGCATGGAGATGCTGGCGGAGGCGATGGAGCACCTCATCGAGGCGGTGCGCCTGATGAACACGCAGCAGCAGGCGCGCGACGAGCGTGTGCGCGAGTTGGAGGAGCAGATGCGCGTGGGCCAGGCGCGCATCAACGACATCATCGGAGTGCTGACGCGGATGCAGGCGGACATCGCGCGCCTGGACGCGGCGTCGTAGGTAGGAATGGCTGCCGCTCGTCCCTCAGGAGATGAGGACGAGGTGGACTTCGCCCGGGCCGTGGACACCGATGGTGAGCGTCTGCTCGATGTCTCCCGTGCGGCTGGGGCCGGAGATGAAGTTGGCGTAGTTGAAGGAGCGCGTGCGGCTGCGCTGGTGTTGGTGGCGCACGAGCGCGAAGTAGTCGTCCAGCGTCTCCAGCACCTGCTCGGCGCGCACGATGGCGGCGTAGACGGGCGGTGCGAGCGACGTTACCCGCGCCACCCCCTTGCGCGGCGTAATCACGCAACTGGCCGTCTCCGCGATGGCGTAGGCGACGCCCGTTACGCCCATGTCGGCCTCGAAAGCGAGGCGGCGCACGTCGGCGCGGGAGCGCGAGCGCCCGGCGGCAAGGACGACAGGGTTGGCGCGGTTGCGCCGCAGCGCGCCGTCGACGTCCACCGCGCGGAACAGGTCTTCGGCGCTGCGGGCGACGGTCTTGGCGCGTATGCCCTGGGCGATGTCGCCGACGGCGTCAGCGGCGTCCTCGGGGCTCCACACGCGATGCACGCGCCATCCCGCGCGCGCGGCATTCTCGAGGTAGGTCTCGACGATGCGGTCGCGCCGGGCGAGGCTGCGCGCCTCGATGGTGCGCACCTTCTCCTCTTGGCGCACGGCGGCGCTCTTGAGGGGCGGGTAGTCGGGGACGTACTCCAACGGCGCAGTGCGGCCGATGGCCTCGCGCACTCGTTGCAGGAAGGCGGCTTTCGCCTCGGGGTCTTGCGTGGTCACTCGCTCGGCTCCTGCGCGAGGCGCTCGCGCCACACCTGGGCGAACGACTTACGGGCGAGAGGCGGGAAGTCGCGCCCCCGCGACCAGCCCGATAGCACGGGGACGGGGAGGCGGCGGATGCGTCCGCTGCGCTCCATCGGGCGTTGCAGGAAGCGTCCTAGGCGCGCCGAGCGCTCCATCGCCTCGCGCGTCTTGACGGCGTTCGACCAGCGGCCCATCAGCATGCGCTCGAGCCAAGTGGAGGAGCGCTCGCGGGCGGGGTCGCCCTCCGCCTCACGTTGGCGCAAGCGCAGCAGCAGCCTGGGCAGGTCTATCTTCACGGGGCATACGTCGCGGCATGCGCCGCAAAGCGTGGAGGCGTAGGGCAGGTCTTTGGCGCCCTTGACGCCGGTGAGCATCGGGGTGATGACCGCGCCGATGGGGCCCGAGTAGACCCACCCGTAGGCGTGGCCGCCGATCTTGCGGTAGACGGGGCAGGTGTTGAGGCAGGCGCCGCAGCGGATGCACTTCAACGCCTCGCGGAATTCGGGGTCGCGCAGCAGGTTCAAGCGTCCGTTGTCCACCAGCACCAGGTGGAACTCCTCCGGGCCGTCCTCGTCGGACTGCGCGCGCGGGCCGCTGACGAAGGAGTTGTAGGAGGTAATGCGTTGCCCGGTGGCGGAGCGGGGCAGCAGCCGCAGGAAGAGGCTAACGTCCTCAATGGCCGGGATCACCTTCTCGATGCCGCTGATGGCGACGTGGACACGGGGGAGCGAGGTGGTCATGCGCCCGTTGCCCTCGTTGGTGACAAGCACGACCGTGCCCGTCTCGGCGACGACGAAGTTGGCGCCGGACACGCCCATGTCCGCCGTGCGGAACTTCTCGCGGAGCGCGTCGCGGGCGATGGCGCAGAGCTGCTTGATCTCGTTGGTGGGCGCGGACTTCAACCACTGCTGGAAGAGCGCCGACACCTCCTGCCGCGACTTGTGCATGGCCGGGGCGATGATGTGGAAGGGCGTCTCGCCCGCCAGCTGGATGATGTACTCGCCCAGGTCGGTCTCCACGGGCTCGACGCCCGCCTCCTCGAAGCGGCGGTTGAGCTCCATCTCCTCGGAGACCATGGACTTGCTCTTGATGACCTGCTTGGCCTCCGCCTGCTTGGCGATGTCGAGCACGATGCGCGCGGCCTCTTCCGCGTCGGCGGCGAAGTGCACGTGACCGCCGTTGCGCGTTACAGATTTGTCCACCAGTTCGAGGTAGTAGTCGAGGTGCTCGAGGGTGTGCGCCTTGATGGCGCTTGCTCGCTCGCGCAACTGCTCCCACGAGTCACCGGGGAACTCCTCGATGGCGTGGGCGCGCGCCTCGGTGAAGTGCCCCATCACGCGCTCGAGGGCGGTCTGGAGCTTGGGGTCGGCCACCGCCTGGGCGGAGGCGCTGCGGAACTGCGCGGTGCGGACGCTCACGCTACGCGCCCTCCCCGGCATTGGCGGCGGCGAGCGCCTCCGCCACGTGGAGCGCGCGCTGCTGCATCCCCTTGCGCGACATCGCGCCGCGGATGTGCATCAGACAGCCGCAATCGGTCGTCGCCACCGCGTCCGCGCCTGTCGCCTCGATGTTCGCCAGCTTCTCCTCGAGGATGGCCGTGGAGATGTGTGGATACTTGACGGAGAAGAGACCGCCGAAGCCGCAGCAGCGGTCGCTGTCCTGCATCTCCACCACCTCGGCGCCCGCCTGTTCCAGCAGCGCGCGCGGCTCCGCCGATATGCGCAGTTCGCGCAAAGAGTGACAGGCATCGTGGTAGGTAACCTTGCCCTCGAAGCCCTTGGCCGCCGCCGTGTCTCCGACGACGTTGACCATGAACTCGGTGAACTCGTGGGTGCGCTCGCTCAGGCTGCGCGCCCGCTCGAGCAGCGCCGGGTCGTCCTCGAACAGTTCGAGGTAGAAGACCTTCATCATCGAGGCGCACGACCCCGACGGGACGACCACGTGCTCGCTGCCGTCGAACACGTCCAAGAAGCGCAGCGCGGCCTCGCGCGCCTCCCGCTCGTAGCCGCCGTTGAAGGCGACCTGGCCGCAACAGGTCTGCTCCTCCGGGAAGGAGACCTCGACGCCCGCCCGGCGCAGAACAGCCACGACGGCCTCGCCCACTTCGGGGAAGAACTGGTCGACCAAGCATGTGGCGCAGAGAGCGGCCCGCACCTTGGGGGCCTGGCGCTGCGCGCCGCCGCGAGAGCTCCGCCGTCGCATAGAGGAACCGTAGCACATTCGCCCGCCCGCGCGCCGCGCCGGTTGCTGGGGGGCCGTTGCGTGTAGGGACAGGTTTCAAACCTGTCCCTACGGAGGGAGAGGAGCGCTGCCTATAATGCGGGCATGCGCTCGGCGCGGGCGGGGCGGAGGCGTCCACTCACCGGCAGGACGCCCTTCTACTACGGGTGGGTCATCTTGGGCGTCGCCGCGCTTGGC
Source organism: Chloroflexota bacterium (assembly GCA_028875085.1). GTDB lineage: Bacteria > Chloroflexota > Dehalococcoidia > Lucifugimonadales > Australimonadaceae > JAGWBE01. Next base: position 13,508 of record JAPPFU010000133.1, on the reverse strand, counting down.
ATCTTCGCGTCCGGCCCGGGGCAGACCTACAACTTCTCCGTCTTCCTCGATCCCGTCATCGAGGAGACGGGCTGGACGCGCACCCAGATCACCGGCCTCTACGCCGCCGGGTCGCTAACCGCCGCCGTGCTCATCATCGGCGTCGGGCGGCTGCTCGACCGCTACGGCGCGCGCGTCGTGCTGAGCGCCGTAGTCGCCCTGTTCGGCCTGGCGGCGCTGTGGATGAGCCGCGTTGATACGCCCCTCGACCTCTACCTCGGCTTCGCCTTCATCCGCACGCTGGGACAGGGCTCGATGACGATGGTTCCAACGACGCTGGTCGCCATCTGGTTCGTGCGGAGGCGCGGGCGAGCGACGGCGTTGGCGATGCTGGGCGGCGCGGCCAGCGCTATGGCCTTCCCGCTGGTGAGCCACGCGCTGATAACCGAGTTCGGCTGGCGCACCGCGTGGGTCGCGCTGGCGTTCGTGATATGGGGGCTGATGCTGCTGCCCGCGCTGTTGCTGGTGCGCCGCTCGCCCGAATCGGTCGGCCTTGCGCCGGACAACGCGCGCGGAGGGGACGGCGCGGCGGACGCTGCATCGTCCGTCGCGGACGACTTCAGCATGCGCGAGGCGATGCGGACGCGCGCCTTCTGGTTCCTGCTGCTGGCCGGGTCGTCCTTTTCGCTCATCGGCACGGCGCTCACCTTCCACAATGTCTCGCTGCTGACGGGCAAGGGGTTGGACGCGGGCACGGCGGCGGGCGTGCTGAGCGTGATGGCCGCCGCGTCCATCGGCGCGAACCTGGCGGCGGGCTATCTGAACGACCGCTTCCCCAACCGCTTCGTCTTCGCGGGCGCGCAATGCGTGCTCGTCGGGGCGATGCTCTTCACCTTCGTCGTGTCCAGCGCGTGGCTCGCCCTGGCCTACGGCGCCATCTTGGGCGCGGGGATGGGCCTGGGGATGAACACGAATACCGTGATATGGCCGAACTACTTCGGGCGGCGCAACTTAGGGAGCATCCGGGGGATGGCGATGACCAGCACGATGGCGTTCGCGGCGCTGGGGCCGCTGCCCTTCAGCATGCTCTATGACCTGTCCGATTCCTACGACCTGGCGCTGGTGGTCTTCCTGGCGCTGCCCGCCGCGTGCGCGGCGCTGGCGCTGCTCTCGCCGCGCCCTATAAAGCAGGCCGCTCGCCGGACGATTAGAGGCGGCTAGCCGCCGGGCTGGTTCGGGCGGCGGAAGCGCTGCAGGAAGCCGGGCAACTCCACGTCCGGCTCCTCCGGCTCGGGGGGCGGCGGCTCCTCGTCGGGCCCCGCGAGGTCCTCCAGCGTAACGCCCTGCTCCGCAGTCGGCAGCCCGGTGGCGATGATGGTGATGCGCACCTCTTCGTCGCGGGAGGGGTCGGTGACCATGCCGAAGATGATATTGGCCTCGGGGTCGACGGAACGGCTGATGAAGTCGGCGGCCTGGTTCACCTCTTGCAGGGTCAGGTCGGGGCCGCCGGTGACGTTCAGGAGCACGCGGGAGGCGCCCTCGATGGGGGCATCGAGCAGCGGACTGGCCAAGGCGTTCTGAGCGGCGAGCACGGCTCGGTCGGGGCCGCGCCCTGAGCCGATGGCGATCCACGCGGGGCCTGCGCCCTGCATCACCGTCTTGATGTCGGCGAAGTCGAGGTTGATCTCGCCGGGCACCGTTACCAGTTCGGCGATGGACTCCACGCCCTGGCGCAGCACCTCGTCCGCGAGGCGGAAGGCGTTTTCCGCCGTCATCCGCTCGTCCGACAGAGTGATGAGGCGGTCGTTGGGGATGAGGATGAGGGTGTCAACGCGGTCTTTAATCAGTTCGGCGCCCGCGTTGGCCTGGGTCATGCGCGTGCGTCCCTCAAAGGAGAAGGGCTTGGTGGCGACGGCGATGGTGAGGGCGCCGGTCTCTTGGGCGATCTCCGCGATGACGGGAGCGGCGCCCGTGCCGGTGCCGCCGCCCATCCCGCACGCGACGAACACCATGTCGGCGCCGTCGATGACCTCGTACAGCGCCTCGCGCGATTCCTCGGCGGCCTCGCGGCCCATCTCGGGGTCGCCGCCGACGCCCAGGCCGCGCGTGAGGCGGTCGCCGATGCGCATCTTCACGGGAACATCGATGTGCAGCAGGTGCTGAGCGTCGGTGTTGATGGTGATGTACTCGACGCTGGGTATAGGAGAGCGGTACATGCGGGCGACGGCGTTGCTGCCGCCGCCGCCGACACCGATGACCTTCACGACGGCGACGCCGTAGCCTTGGCGGTTCTGAGGCGTGTAAACCGTGTCGGCGGCGACTTCCGGCGCTTGCTCGTGGGACGGCTGCATGGGCGTCTCCTCGTCCGATGGGACGGCGGCCTGCGTGTCTGCAGCCGCCTCGGCCAGGGGCTGCGCCGCCTCCTCGCGCCCGTCGAGCAGGCGCATGAAGCGCACCCAGACGCCCGACGGCACCTCCGACGGCTTGACCAACCCCTGCTCGATCATGGCGATGCGCTCGGGGGGCAGGTGGAGCGAGGAGGCGATCTCGCTGAGGGAGAGGCCCTCGGCGCGGCGGCGCTCGCGGGCGTGGACGGCGATCTTGCGCAACTCGGCCGGGGGCCTGCCGCCGACATCCATCCAGCGGTCTACGGCCTCCACCGTGAAGCGCAGCCATGCGCCGCGGCTCAAGCGCGTCAGCGTGTTCGGGTTGGCTTGCATCAGGCCTCCGCCTCGCCGCCGAAGCGTTGCAGAATGGCGGCCACCTGGAGGCGGTTGTAGCCCGCCTGCTCACAGAACATCTTGAAGCGGTCTCGCGCCCGAGCGACGCGAGTCTGCACCACGCGCGCGTTCTGCGCGTCGATGACGACCTCCATCTGCTCCGGGCTCATCCCCTCGATGTAGCGCATGCGCAGCGCCGAGGCGTCGCGGGGAAAAGCGTCCTCAAAGCGCTTCCACGGCCCGGCGGGGTCGTCGAACGCCTGCGCCGGGTCGACCAGCCCGTCCGAACCGTCCGCATCCGGCGCGGCGTCATGCTGCTCGTGGCGCGCCCACGCGCGGCGGAAGCGCTCCTCCGCAGCAACGGCGAACCACGTGGAGGCGGAGCGCTCCTCCTTGGCCTCGGGCAAGTGGGCCAGCACGTCGATGAGCGCGTCTTGGGCGGCCTCATCGCGGAACTCCTCAGGTATGTAGGCCACGCCCCATTTGTTCGGGTCGTCATAGATGCGGGAGGCCACCTCGGCGGCCAGGGAGTGCGCCTCGCGCACGGCGTCGTCGTGCGCTGGCTCGCCCTTGGCGTTGGCGGCGGCTTGTTCCATCATTGTGTGGAGCCGCCGCAGGATCTCCTCGTCGGAGTAGAAGCTGGGGCCTGTGGTCATATGGCGAATGCGGTTCCGGGGCGGGCGCTTGCGCCCGGCCCCCAAAGTGGCGCGATGATAGCAGAACGGTGAGAGCCACGATAGGCAAGGGGCGCTCATCCCTTCCGCGCGCCGGGCGGACGCGGGGCTGTGCTATAGTCGGAATCACCCCAATGGTGCGAATCCAGGCAGAACCCCATGGCTGACCACGACGTATTGGTGGTCGGCGCCGGGCTTGCAGGCATGCGGGCGGCTATCGCCGCGCACCGCGCCGGGGCCAACGTCGCCATCATCAGCAAGGTCCACCCCGTCCGCAGCCACTCCAACGCCGCGCAAGGGGGGATCAACGCCGCGCTGCGGGGCGCCGAGGACTCCGTCGGCTCCCACATCTACGACACCGTGAAGGGCAGCGACTTCCTGGGCGACCAGGACGCCATCGAGTTGATGTGCAACGAGGCGCCAGGCGAGATCATCAACCTCGAGCACATGGGCGTCGTCTTCAACCGCGACGACGCCGGGCGCTTGGGCACGCGCGCATTCGGCGGGGCGTCCTACGCCCGAACATTCTTCGTCGCCGACATCACCGGCCAGGCCATCCTGCACGTGATGTACGAGCAGATCATCAAGTCCGGCGTGCGCTCCTACGAGGAGTGGTTCGTCACCGACCTGATCGTGGAGGACGGGGCTTGCAAGGGCGTCATCGCCCTCGACCTAATGACCGGCGAATTGCGCGCCATCAGCGCCAAGGCGACCATCCTGGCGGCCGGGGGCGTCGGGCGCGCCTTCGAGCCGACCACGAACGCGCTCATCTGCACGGGGGACGGCATCGCCCTCGCCTACCGGGCCGGGGCGACGCTGCTCGACATGGAGATGGTGCAGTACCACCCGACGACGTTGATGGGCAACGGGGTGCTGCTGACGGAGGCGGCGCGCGGAGAGGGCGCGTATCTGCTCAACTCCAAAGGCGAGCGCTTCATGGAGGGCTACGCGCCCAAGATGAAGGAGCTCGCCTCCCGCGACGTCGTCTCCCGCGCCGAACAGACGGAGATCGAGGAGGGCCGCGGCGTCGACGGCTGCGTGTTGCTCGACCTGCGCCACTTGGGGCGCGACCTGATCCTCACCAAACTGGGGTATATCCACGAGGTGGCGCAGGACTTCGCCAACGTGGACATCGTCGAAGACCCCGTCCCCATACGCCCCGGTCAGCACTACATCATGGGCGGCATCAAGACGGACGCGCAGACGCGCACGTGGGACGACACCGGCCAGGAGCGTTGGCGCGGCGTCCGCGGCCTATTCGCCGCGGGAGAGACGGCGTGCGTCAGCGTCCACGGCGGCAACCGTCTCGGCGCCAATTCCCTGCTTGAGACCGTCGTCTTCGGGAAGATCGCCGGGGAGGTGGGCGCGGCCTACGCCGCCGAGCGCTCCGCCGACCCCGACCCCAGCCCCGCCCACCAGGCCGACGCCCACGCCGCGCTCAAAGCGCTCCTCGACCGACCAAGCGCCAACGGCGACTACACCGCCAAAC
>JAPPFU010000133.1:6207-8636 GCA_028875085.1 Chloroflexota bacterium | reverse complement strand
AACGAGCACCTCGCCGTCTTCCGCACCGAAGAGGGCATGGCCGCCGCCCACGACAAGATCAAGGAGTTGAAGGAGCGCTACGCCAAGCTGCCCGTCGCGCACAAGGGCGCCGTCTACAACACCGACCTCATCTTCCACATCGAGTTGGGCTACATGCTCGACGCCGCGGAGACCATCTGCGCGTCGGGTCTGGTTCGCAAGGAGAGCCGCGGCGCTCACTACCGGCGCGACATCCCGCAACGCAACGACGAGGAGTGGCTCAGGCACACCACCGCCGTGCTCGAAGACGGCGCGGCGCGCATCGGCACGCTGCCCGTCACAATTACCGAATGGCAACCGGAGGCGCGCGTCTACTAAGCGCGGAGAAGACGATGCAGGTAACGCTCAACGTCAAGCGCTACGACCCCGAAGCCGCCGACCCAACGGCGTGCTTCGAGGAATTCCGGATCGAAGCGGAGAGCCACTTCACCGTCCTCGACGGCCTCATCAAGGTGCGGGAGGAGGTAGACCCCAGCCTCGCCGTCCGCTGCTCCTGCCGCGCGTCCATCTGCGGCTCGTGCGCCATGCGCGTCAACGGCCACGCCGCGCTCGCCTGCAAGACCAAGCTCTCCACGTCTCTCCACGACGGCGCGGTCTCCGTCGAGCCGATGGGCAACCAGCGCGTCGTCAAAGACCTCGTTACCGACGCGTCCCTCTTCTGGGGCAAGATCCGCGCCGTCGAGCCCTTCCTCCAACCGAAAGGCCCTGAGCCGGAGGAGGAGTACATCGCCTCCAACGACGCGATGCTCAACCTCATCACGCCGATGGGCTGCATTATGTGCGGCGCGTGCGTCTCCGACTGCACCGTGTTGGAAGTGGACAAGAACTTCCTCGGCCCGGCGGCGCTCGCCAAGGCGTACCGCTTCGTCGGCGACCCGCGCGACGAGGCGGACGCCGACCGCCTGTCCACGCTGAACGAGTACGGCGGCGCGTGGGATTGCACGCGCTGCTACGAGTGCGTGCAGGTCTGCCCAAAGGGCGTTGCGCCGATGGACCGCATCATGGAGTTGCGCGAGGCTATCCAGCGCGCGGGACTGCCGTCCACCATCGGCTCGCGCCACGTCGACTCCTTCGCCCGCAGCGTCGCCCGCAGCGGCTGGCTGGACGAGACGCTGCTGGCCGTCGAATCGTGGGGCAAGTTCAACGTGCCCAAGCTGATGGCAAGCGCGCCCGTCGGCATCCGCGCGCTGGTGCGCGGCAAGTTGCCCAAGGGTGGCCCGCTTCACCACAAGCGCCCGGGCGCAAAGAACGTCGAGCGCATCTTCCGCCGCCTCGAGCACGCACCCTCCACCCTGGCCGCCGTCGCCTCCAAGAGCGGCTCGGCCCACGACTGAGGAGCAGATGAAGTACGCCTTCTACCCCGGCTGCGTCGCGCGCGGCGGCACGCCCGAGTTGTATGACTCGACCATCGCCGTCGCGGCCAAACTCGGCATCGAACTGGACGAGATTGTGGGCGCGGCGTGCACCGGCGCGGGCGTCCTTCAGGAGAAGGGCCTCAAACTGGGCGACACGCTTAACGCGCGCACCTTCGCCTTGGCCGAGCGGATGGGACTGACGACCATCCTCACCATCTGCTCCACCTGCCAGGGCGTGATGAGCCAGGCGAACCACCGCCTGCTCAACGACGCGGCATACCTCGCCGAGATCAACGAGGAGCTGAAGCCGGAGGGCCTCGAGTACACCGGGCGCGTCGTCGTCAAGCACCTCGTGTGGGTGCTGGTCGAGGAGGTGGGGCTGGACACGCTGCGCCCCCTGGTAGTGAACCCCTTGCCCTCGCTCAAAGTGGCGCCCTTCTACGGCTGCTACATCCTCCGCCCGTCGTGGGCGTTGGGGCTGGACGAGAACCCAGGCCGCGAGTTCTACCTCGAGCGCATCATCGAAGCGTGCGGAGCGGAGCCGGTCAACTTCCCGGGGCGCACCAAGTGCTGCGGATTCCCTATCCTGCTCATCAACGAGGCGAACTCCACGGCGATGGTCGGCAATCACACCGCGTCGGCCAAAGAACACGGGGCGGACGCGATGGTAACGCCATGCCCGCTCTGCCACCTAAACCTCGACGGCTACCAGCCCAAGGCCGCCGCCCAGCGGGGGGAGAAGATCGGTCTGCCCATCCTGCACCTACCCCAGTTGCTGGGCCTCGCCTTCGGCATCTCGCCTAAGGAACTGGGTCTCCAGAAGCACATCGTCAGCGCCAAGCCCGTGCTCGAAAAGGCGAGCGTCCGCGCCTAAGTTCTACACCCCTCCCGTCACTCCCCCACAGGGAGACTGTTGCGCAATCCTTGGCCTCTTCGAGCGAGGAGTGGGGGGGGGGGGCCCCCCCCCCCGGGGGGGGGGGGGGGGGTGGCCCACACCACACAAAAGTTTATAGTTTTTGGGGGGGGGGGGGGGGG
>JAPPFU010000133.1:0-6197 GCA_028875085.1 Chloroflexota bacterium | reverse complement strand
TTAAACTTCACTGTTTGGCCTTTTCGCGGGTGCTGGGCGGGGGGGCCGCCGCCCGGGGGGTGGGGGGGGGGGGTTATCCCCCACAAGAAACTTTCTTTCATCTCTTGGGGGCGGGGCGGGTACGAAGAAGCGGCAGTTAGCCCGCCGTGGCTTGGGCGCGCGCCGCCTCGGCGCGCTCGACCAGAGCGGCGGCGGCAGCGTTGAAGCGATCGGCATGCTCGTAGTGCGGCCAGTGGCCGCAGTCGTCGTAGATATCGAGGACGGCGTTGGGAATGAGTCCGGCGGCGCGTTCGGCGATGCGGACGGGGAAGATGGGGTCTTGCCGCCCCCACGCGATGAGCGTCGGCGCTCGAATGGCGCCGAGTTTTGACGAAATGTCTGCGCCCCGCTTCATACCGAGGATGTTCGCGCCGCAGCGCAGGATGCGGAGCATGGCTTCGGCGTTGCCGGGGCGGCTGCGCTCGGCCACAAGGGCGTCGAGGAAGCCGGGCGAAATGAGGCTGGGGTCGTGGAGCACGATGCCCATCAAGCGGCGGATGCTCGCTCGCCGGGGCGCCGCCATGAACTCGCCCGCCACGGGCAGCGTCATCAGGCGCAGGAAGAAGGGGAGGCGGCGGCCAAGCCCTCCGGCGTCCTCGAGCACTAGGGAGCGGACGCGCTCGGGGTGGTGAATCGCTACGCCGGCGGCGGCGTACCCCCCGAGCGAGTTGCCGACCAGGTGGGCGGAGTCGATGCCGAGCGCGTCGAGGAAGCCGGTGACCATGCGCGCTCCCGTCAGGAAGTCGTAGCGGCCTAGGTCGGCGGAGCGTCCGTGCCCCCAGAGGTCGGGAACATACACGCTGAAGCGCTCGGCTAGCGGGCCGACGTTGGGATGCCATATCAGCCCCGCCTCGCCCAGGCCGTGCAGCAGCACGACCGGCTCGCCGTACCCGGCGCGCGCGAAGTAGACGGCGGCGCCGTCCACGTCGACGCTATGCCCGGTTGCGGCGGAGGCGTACATCGTGCGCCTATTGTACAGCGCTTGGGCGGGGGCGCGTTGGTAGACTTGGGCGCGTGGCGCCGACCATCCGCCCCGCCGAGGCACGCGACATCGACTGCCTGCTGGCCATCTACCGGCCCGCCGACGACCTCGCCGCCGAGTTGCTGCCAGGCTTCTTCAAACCGGCCGCCGGCTACGAGCGCCCGCGCACGGAGATCGAGGCGCAGCTTGCGGACGCCGACGCGCTGGTGCTGGTGGCGGAGGATGCGCGGGGAGTGATCGGCCTGCTCATGGCCGCGCTGCGGGAGTCGCCGCCGTGGGCCGGGTTCGTCCGCCGCTGCTACGTCGAGGTGGTTGATCTGGCGGTGGACGCCGCCGCGCGCCGCGAGGGAGTGGGGCGCCTGCTGATGGACGCGGCGGAGGCGTGGGCGCGCGAGCGCGGCGCCGATTCGGTGGACTTGACCGTGGTTGAAGGCAACGCTCCCGCCCTAGCGCTCTACGAAAACCTCGGCTATCGCATGCGCTCGCACCGCATGTGGAAGCGCCTCGACAGGTGAACGCTCTCCGTTCGCCTTGGAGACCGTTGCGTAATCCCCCGGTTTCTTCACGCGGGGAGTGTCGAGGGGCGGTCAGCCCCTCGGCTGGGGGCGTGGGGGTATACCCCACAAAAGATCTTTATCTTCTTGGGGGTGGAGGGTGGGGAGACGGAGTAGTTACGCAAAGGTCTCCCCTGCGGGAACGCGAAGGGCGAATCGCCCCCCTACAGCGCCGGCGGCGGCCTGCCCCCCTGCTCTCGCTCCTGCGCCATGATGGCCGCGATGCGCCGCACCGCCGCGTCCACCGCGTCCGTCTCGTTCTCCACGACGTAGTGATAGTGCTCGGCCTGCGCCAACTCCTCCCGCGCCGTCTCGATGCGCCGCGCCATATCCTCCGCCGATTCGGTCTTACGTATCCGTAAGCGGCGCTCCAATTCCTCCATCGAGGGCGGCGCGAGAAAGATGAGCAGCGCGCCGGGCAGCAATCGGCTCACCGTGCGCGCGCCTTGCACGTCCACCTTCAGTATCACGTCCTTGCCCTCGGCTAGCGCGTCCCGCAGGGGCGCTTTGGGCACGCCGTACCAGCGCCCGTACACCTCCGCGTGCTCGAGGAGTTCACCCCGGTCGCGCAGTTCCTGAAAGCGCTCGAGGGAGACGAAGTGGTAGTCCACGCCATCGCGCTCGCCGGAGCGGATGGGGCGGGTAGTGGCGGTTACGGCGTAGTGGATGGCAGAGTCGAGGCTTGCGCGCATCGCGTTCAGCACCGCGTCTTTACCCACGCCCGACGGCCCTGAGAGCGCGACGAAGAGAGGGCTGCTCATCGCTCCGGAACGCTTGCGCGCGCTGAGGCGCGCTCGCCATCGCCCGCAAGCGCGCGCAGGTCGTCCCAAAATCCGGGATAGGTGACGGACGCCGCCTCCGCACCCTCGACCTCCGTCTCCCCCGCCGCAAGCAGTCCCGCGACGCCAAGCATCATGGCGATGCGGTGGTCGCCATGGCTGTTCGCTCGCGCCCCGAGCAGCGCCTTGCCCCCCGCAATGCGCATCCCGTCCGGCGTCTCGTGAGCGTCCGCCCCCAGCCGCCGCAACTCCCCCACGGTGGTATGGATGCGGTCGGTCTCCTTCACGCGGAGCTCCTGCGCGTCGGCGATGGTCGTCTCGCCTTCGGCAAAGCAGGCGGCGAGCGCGAGAACGGGCAGCTCGTCCTGCACGCGCGGGATGAGGTCGCCCGCGATATGCGTTGCGCGCAGGCGGCTCGACCTCGCCACCAGATCGGCGACGGGTTCCCCGGAGACCACGCGCTCATGCTCCACCGCGATGTCCGCGCCCATCGCGTTCAGCGCGTCGAGCACCCCGGTGCGCCCCGGGTTCATGCCGACCCCGAGCAAGCGCGCCTCTGCGTCGGGGTGGCAGACGGCGGCCACCAGCCAGAAGGCGGCGGACGAAAGGTCGCCCGGCACCGTCACGTCTACGGCGCGCAGCCGCGAAGGCCGCAAGGTGAGCGTCAGGCCCTCCTCGCGGATGTCGGCGCCCATCGCGCTGATGGCGCGCTCGGTGTGGTCGCGCGACATGGCAGGCTGCTCGATGACCGTCTCCCCTTCGGCGGAGAGGCCCGCGAGCAGGATGGCGCTCTTCACCTGTGCGCTGGCCACGGGCATGCGGTAGCGGATGCCCCGCAGCGCGCCCCCGCGTATGACGAGGGGCGCGAGGCGGTCGCCATCGCGGCCGCGCACGTCCGCTCCCATCTCCCGCAATGGCGCGATGACGCGCCCCATTGGCCGCGAACGCAACGAGGCGTCGCCGGTGAGCACGCTCAGAAAGGGCTGCGACGCGAGCAGTCCGGAGGCGAGGCGCATGACCGTGCCGCTGTTTCCCGCGTCGAGCACGTCGTCCGGCTCGCGAATCGCGCCGCCCGCGACGACGAAGCCGTCGCCGTCCGACTCAACCGGCACGCCCAGGCCACGCAGAACGGACAGCGCCGACGCGCAGTCGCCGCCCGGGCCGTAGTTAGCGATGCGCGCCTCGCCCTCCGCGAGCGCGTTCAGGATGGCCGCCCGGACGGAGATGGAGCGGTCGCCCGGCGGCGTTACGGCGCCGCCGAATCTTCGCGGCCTGCGCACTGCCTCCCGCATCGCCTTACGCTCCTATTAGCGCACCCGCGAGCGCTATCGCCGGGTCGAAGATGATGCCGAGGATGTCGGCGAACCCTAGGAACTGCAAGCCGATGATCGCCAGCAGCAGGATAGGCCCCACGTTCTCCAAGCGCTTGATGGCAGGCAGCCACGCGTCGGGAACGACGCCCCGCAGGATGCCCGAGCCGTCCAGCGGCGCGATGGGCAGCAGGTTGAACACCGCGAGAATGAGGTTCAAGATGACGGAGTAGAAGACGACGAGCGCGAGCCAGCCGCCAACCGACGCTCCCGCGCCGCCCGCGTCGAGAACGCCCATCCGGAACATGGCGGCGAAGATGAGCGCAAGCAGCACATTGGACGCAGGCCCCGCGAACGACACCAGCGCCATACTGCGATAGCCGTTCCGCAGCGCGGCGACGTTCACCGGCACCGGCTTGCCCCAGCCGAACCCCGCCACCAGCAGCATTACCGTCCCGGTGGGGTCGAGGTGCGCCTTCGGGTTCAGCGTGAGGCGGCCCAGGCGCTTGGCTGTCCTGTCGCCCAAACTCAGCGCCGCCGCCGCGTGCGACGCCTCGTGAACGGAGATGCTGATGAGCAAGGCCGCAGCCACCGCGCCGAACAGCAGGACGAAACCGAACGGGTCGTCGAACAGCAGGTCGCGGCCGGCAAGGAGCATCTCAGTGAAGTCTGGTTCCCCCGCGCGGCGGCGGGCTACTCGTCGTCTTCGTAGTCGTCATCGTCCGGCTCCGGGCGTCGACGGGAACCGCCGTCTGGCAGACCGACGGATGGGAGCGTAGCGGCGCGCCGCTCCTTCGAGCGCTTGGCTGCGGACGGTAGGTTGAGCAGCGTCTGCCGCGCCTGGCGCAGATCGTCCGCGCTCGCGTCGTCCGCGTCGAGCACGAGCGCGCTCACGCCCGCGGCGTGCAGTTGCTCTGCCTCGTGCGCGGTGGGCGCCTCGCTCACGTGCAGCAGCAGCCACTTGGACGTAACGCCGCTCACCCGCCCGAGCAGCAACAGGCTGCGCACCGTCAACGGCCCTTCTCCCGCCAGCGAGACCACGAATGCGTCCACCGGCAGGTCGTCGATGACGCGCAGCGTTTCGTCGTCCATGTCGGGCGACGCCTGCATCACGCTGGTCTGCTCCTCGCCACCGATAGCCGCCACCGGAGAGGCGTCGGACGCGAACACCTGGAAATCCGCGCCGTCGGGCAACTCCGCCTGCGCTACGTCCACCCAAAGCCCCCACGGAACGCCACTCAGCGCCTTCGCCGCACTTTGCATGTTCCGCTTGGAGCCGGGGGCTACCATCGCCCCGTCCACTCCCGCCTCAACCGCCGCCTTGAGGCCGGGGCCGCCCGCGCTCGCCTTGACGAGCAACAGCATGGCGGGCGTCTTCTCGACTCGCGGGGCGGCGAATCCCATCGGCTGGGCGCCCCCGCGCGCCGCCTGCTCCAACTTATCCGTCAGTTTGCCCATAGCGCGTCCTCGGAGGGGCTGCTCGGCGCGGAGCGCCGCCCGCGCCCGAGAGTGGCCATTGTAGCACCGCGCCGCCGCCGTGCTAGGCGGCGCGCTCGCCGTTCACCCCTCGAGCCCCCTCAGAGCGAACGGAAGGGGGCGCTGGTAGGCTGCCCCTATGGACGGAGAGACGCTGGTGCGGCGATTGGTGAACCAGGGCCTCGGCTCTCGCCGCCAGTGCGCCGCGTTGGTGGTGGAGGGGCGCGTGCGCGTCAACGGCGTAGTCGCCGAGGCGATCACGCAACGCGTGGTGCCAAGGGACGTAGTGGAGGTGGAGGGGCGCAGGCTGCGCGCCGCGCCGCCCTCGTTGGTCTACGTTGCGCTCCACAAGCCGAGCGGCTACCTGTCCGCAGTCAAGGACGCGCGCGGGCGTCCGACGGTGCTCGGCCTCGTGCCCGCTGGCCTGCGCGCGCCGGGGCTGGCGCCCGCCGGACGCCTCGACCTCCACACGAGCGGCCTGATGCTGCTGTCCAACCACGGAGATTTCACCCTGGCCGTCACTCACCCGCGCTACGGCGTGGAGAAGGAGTACGAAGCGGCGGCGGACGCCCCGCTGTCTAGCGCCGGGCTCCGCGCGCTGAGGGCGGGCGCGCCGCTGCCGGAGGGGTTCGCGCGCCCCAAGTCCGTGCGCAGCGTCGGCGGCGCCCGCTACCGCGTCGTCCTCACCGAGGGCCAGAAACACGAAGTCCGCCTGCTGTTCGAAAGCGTGGGGCGGCGCGTAACCGCGCTCAAGCGCGTGCGCGTGGGCAGCGTCAGCCTCGGCGGCCTGGCGCCCGGCCGCACGCGGGAACTGACGCGGGAGGAAGTCGCGGCGCTGCTCGCGCCGCTGCGCGGCAAGCCTCCCGATAGCCATGGGCGCACAGGCAAGCGCGGCGTCGCCAAACGGCGCTAACGGCAGGAGGTCTTTGCGCAATCCCGAACCTTTTCACGCAAGGAGCGCCGAGGGGCGGCCAGCCCCTCGGCTGGGGGCGTGGGGGTATCCCCCACAATAGGTTTTTGTTTCTTGGGGGAAGGGGGACGGAGTAGGCCGCAAAGT
>JAPPFU010000023.1:12501-18981 GCA_028875085.1 Chloroflexota bacterium | reverse complement strand
GGCGCGCCGTGAGCCGGCGCCTCATCGACCCGCTCTCGCTCGTGCGCCCGCACCTACTGGAGCTGGAGCCGTACGCCGCCGTCGATCCGCCGGAGAAGCTGGCCGCCCGCGCGGGCATAGCCGAGTCGGAGTTGGTGAAGTTGAACGCCAACGAGAATCCCTACGGCCCGTCGCCTCGCGTCATCGAGGCGCTCGCCAACCTCCACCGCGTCCACATCTACCCCGATCCCGCCCAGACGGCGATGCGTGAGGCGGTGGGGCGCCACGCGGGGGTTGACCCCGCCCGAGTGGTCGTCGGCAACGGCTCGGACGAACTGATTGACCTGCTCTTCCGCGCCGTGCTGCCGCCGGAGGGCGCGGTCATCGACAGCGTGCCCACCTTCGGTATGTACCCCTTCACGGCGCACGTGTGCGGCGGGCGCACCGTGCGCGTCGAGCGCGGCCCGCGCTTCGAGGTGGACGTGGACGCGGTGCTGGCGGCGGCGGAGCGCGAGGAGGCGCGGGTCATCGCCGTCGCGTCACCCAACAACCCCACTGCCAACGCAACGCCCCTCGCCGATCTGGAGCGCCTGCTCTCCGCCGGTTGCCTCGTCATCGTTGACGAGGCGTACTACGAGTTCGGAGGCGTGAACGCCGCCGAACTGCTGCCCGCGCACCCGAATCTCGCCGTGCTGCGCACGATGAGCAAGTGGGGCGGGCTGGCGGGGCTGCGCGTCGGCTACGGGTTGATGGCGCCGGAGTTGGCCGACCTGCTGCTGCGCGCCAAGCCGCCCTACAACGTCAACCAGGCCGCCGAAGCGGCGCTGCTCGCCTCCATCGCCGACGCAGAACTGCTGGACGAGCGCGCCGCGCGCATCGTGGCCGAGCGCGAGCGGATGCGCGCCGCGCTCGCCGAGTTCGATGGCCTCGACCCGTGGCCGTCGGACGCCAACTTCGTCCTGTGCGGCGTGCCGCAAGGCGCGGGCAAGACGTTGTTCGAGGCGCTCGCCCGCCAGGGCGTGTTCGTGCGATACTTCAGTGAGCCGCGCCTCGCCGACTTCCTCCGCATCAGCGTCGGGACGCCGCATGAGACGGAGCGGTTGGTCGAAGCCCTCGCCGCGGCGCTCTAGCAAGCGACCCATAGCATGTCCCGCACCGGCACATACAGGCGCACCACCCGCGAGACCGACCTGTCGGTCAACGTCAACCTCGACGGCTCCGGCGCGGCGCAGGTCAACACGGGCAACGGGATGCTCGACCACCTCATCGACCAACTCGCGCGCCACGGGCTGATGGACGTGGAGATCGAGGCGAAGGGCGACTGGCTGCGCACGGGCTGGCACCACACGGTGGAGGATACGGCCATCGCGCTAGGCCGCGCGTTCCGCGACGCGCTCGGCGAGGGCGAGGGCATCGTCCGGATGGGGCACGCCATCGTGCCGCTAGACGACGCGCTGGCGCGGGTGGCCGTCGACCTGAGCGGGCGGGGCTACGCGGCGCTCGACCTGGGCCTGAGCGGCGCGAGCGTGAGCGACCTGCCGGGCGACCTGGTGCGCCACTTCCTGCACTCGTTCGCCATCGAGGCGCGCGTCAACCTGCACGCGACGGTGCTGGAGGGAATCAACCCGCACCACCGCGCGGAGGCAACGTTCAAGGCGCTCGCCCGCGCCCTCCGCGACGCGGTGGCGCTCGACCCGCGCGCCCCCGGCGGCCAGGCGCCCAGCACGAAGGGGACGATAGCGGGGTAGGGGCGGGGGCAGGTATGCAACCTGCCTCTACAACGCGACAGGGGCTAACACTCCGCCCGGGTGAAGTGCGGGTTGGCGCCCTTGCCCCACTCCGAATCTAGGAAGGAGTGGATTCGCCCGTCCAGCAGGCCGGCGTGGCGAGGCTGCGCGACAATGAGATAGACGCGGGCGCTGCTGCGGTGAAAGCCAAGTGTGACCGGGTTTGCGCCGGGTAGTCGCTCGCGTAACTCCGCACAGCGGTCGGCGACCAGCGCTTCAATGCCCCCAATGGTGTGGTTAGCGTGCTGATAGATGATGAGGCTCTGGCCGCGCTTCCAATAGGGCGGCAGGTCGTCGTAGTAGGTGTACTTCGGGCCTTTCTTCGAGTAACGGCGTGTGCGTGGATTCTCCAGCCCATTGTCCGGGTCTACGAAGACGAGGTCTGCGCCGTCTAGAGCGGCCAAGCCGTCTGTGAGCCACGCTTGCCGGACGCTCTCCCGTTGAGGCCGAGGCGTGTGGTCGAAGTTGAGTGAGGCGGAGTGGTAGAGCGTGTCGGGCGGCAACACGCCGCTGCCCTCGACCTCTGCGACGTAGCGACGGTCAGCGTCCACTATGTGTCGCATCGCGGCGTACAGGGTAGGGTCGCAGTCCGGCAGCGAGCGCTCAGCGCTAGAAGGGTTGAACAAGTATTGGGTGAATCCCCCGTCGTTGTTGGGGGGCAGAGGGCCTTCGTCGAACAAGTACCAATTGATGCCGAGGCACAGGCCGCCTCTATCATCGACCTGACGCATACCAGTGAGCCAGCGCAGCAGGCCGTATTTGCCGTAGTCGCCGATGTCCCCGACGTAGCGGTCTTGCATCCCGTTCTGTCTGAGCAGGGCAGCCGCGCGGCCCTACTCCCCCGCCGTCGCCACCTCAACCGAGTAAGTCTCGATGACGGGGTTGGCGAGGAGGCGGTCGCACATCGCCTCGGCTTGCTGCTTGGCGGCGGCTTGGTCGTCCGCCTCGAGGTCGAGGGTGAGAAACTTGCCGACGCGGACGTTGGCGGCGCTCTCGAAGCCGAGGGCGTGGAGGCCGTCCATCACGGCGTTGCCCTGCGGGTCGTTGACGGCGGGCTTGAGCGCGACGTAGACGCTGGCGCGGAAGCGCATGGCTGGGCTAGGCGCCGCCCGCGCCGCAGTCGTTGCCGACGAACGCGGGCGCTTGGTCGTTGCGGTGCGCGTCGAAGAATGCGGGGATGTCCGCGTCGTCCACGCCCTGCGCCTCGAGGATGCGCCCCCACGCGGTCAGGACGACGGCGTCCGGCGCGAGCGCGTCGTAGGGGCGCATGACGACGCAGGCGGGGTAGCCGGGGAGCGCCTCGACCACCTCGCGGAGGCGCGCGGCCTGGGCGGGGTCTTGGAGGTTGTGGCTGACGGCGACCGCGCCTTGGCGCAGGTTGGCGACGACGCGCTCGTCGGGGATGGCGTCGTCGCTTACGCCCCAAGGCGCGAGGGTAGGGGAGTAGAAGCCGGAGTTAGGCGGCGTGGTGGAGTAGGGGTCGTGCGGCGCGCCGTCGGCCACCAGGACTGCCTCTTGGACGGACGCCGCCATGCCGACGGCCGCGCTTTGGTCGGGGAGGCCGGGGGTTTGGGCCTGATCGCCGACTTGGGGGAGGAAGAGGCTAACGATGAGGGCGAGCGCGACGGCGCCGCCGAGTGTGGTGTAGATGACGCGGCGGCGAGTCTTGCGGGACGTGGAGCGCTGGCGCCGGTCCTCGCGCGACTGGCTCCTGCGCTGGACGCGGCGCGGGCGCGCCTCTTCGTTGGCCACGCTGGGCTCTCCCGCCTAGGCCAGCGGCTCGCCGACCAGGCGGCGATAGGCCTCGAGGTAGCGCTCGCGGGTCTTGGCGACCACGTCGTCAGGGAGTTCGGGCGCGGGCGGCTCGCGGTTCCAGCCGGCTTCGATGAGCCAGTCGCGGACGAACTGCTTGTCGAAGTTGGGCTGCGACTGGCCGGGGGCGTAGCCTTCGGCGTCCCAGAAGCGGCTGGAGTCGGGCGTGAGCACCTCGTCGATGAGGGTGAGTTCGCCGTCCACCCAGCCGAACTCGAATTTGGTGTCGGCGATGATGATGCCCATGTCATGGGCATGGTCGTGCGCCCATTGGAAGACGGCGAAGGAGGCGTCGCGCAGGCGCCGCGCCGTCTCCGCGCCCGTCATCGCCTCCACCTCGGCCATGGACATCGGCTCGTCGTGGCCCGTCTCGGCCTTCGTCGTGGGCGTGAACATCAGCTCGGGCAGGCGGTCGCCGTCGGTGAGGCCGGAGGGGGCGGGCAGGCCGAAGATGGTTCCGCTGCGGCGGTACTCGGCGAGGGCGGAGCCGGTGAGGTAGGCGCGGACGACGCACTCGACGTCGATGCGCTCTGCGCGGCGCACGACCATCGCCTGCCGCGCCACGTGCGCGGGCAGGTCAGCGATGCGCGGATGCGCGGTGAGGCCGTTCAGCGCCACCGCGTCATCCGCCAGACCGATGAGGTGGTTGGGGACGATGTGGCGCGTGCGGTCGAACCAGAAGCGCGAGAGGCGGCTGAGCACGTAGCCCTTGTCGGGCACGCCGTTGGGGAGCACCACGTCGAAGGCGGAGATGCGGTCGGTGGCGACCATCAGGAAGTGGCGGTCATCGATGTCGTAGGTGTCGCGCACCTTGCCCCGGTACCGCGGGTTGGGCAGGGCGCTATCGAGTAGCGGCTGCATGGCGTTCTCCTAGGCCGACACGGGCGAACAGTTCATCTATGTGGCGGGTGTAGTAGGTGTAGTCGAACAGGGCGTCCAATTCCTCCGGCGTGAAGCGTTCGTGCACCTGAGGGTCGGCGCGCGTCAACTCGCGGAAGTCCGCGCCCTCGTCCCAAGCGGCGTGGGCGTGGGCTTGTTGGAGGCGGTACGCCTCTTGCCGCCCCATGCCCCGCTCCACCAGCGCAAGCATAACGCGCTGCGTGAAGACCAGCCCGCGCGTGGACTCTACGTTGGCCAGCATACGCTCGGGGAAGACACGCAGCTTGGCCATCACCTCCGTGAACAGGTCGAGCGCGTAGTCGAGCGCCAGGCAAGCGTCGGGGAGTATCACGCGCTCGGCGGAGGAGTGGCTGATGTCGCGCTCGTGCCAGAGCGCGACGTTCTCCAGGGCGGTTACAGCGTGGCCGCGGATGAGCCTGGCGAGGCCGCACACGCGCTCCGACAGTTCGGGGTTGCGCTTGTGGGGCATCGCCGAGGAGCCCGTCTGCCCCTCGCCGAAGAACTCCTCCACCTCGCGAACCTCGGTGCGCTGCAAGCCCCGTATCTCCGTGGCGAACTTCTCCAGTGAGGCGGCGACGATGGCCAGCACGGTTACGAATTGGGCGTGGCGGTCGCGCTGCACCACCTGGTTGGACAGGGGCGCGACGGCGAGGCCCAAGGCAGCGCACGCGTCCACCTCCACCTGCGGAGGGATGGTGGCGTGGCTGCCTACCGCGCCGGACGCCTTGCCGACGGCGACCTGGGCCTGGGCGTTGGCGAGGCGCTCGCGGTTG
Organism: Chloroflexota bacterium; assembly: GCA_028875085.1. GTDB lineage: Bacteria > Chloroflexota > Dehalococcoidia > Lucifugimonadales > Australimonadaceae > JAGWBE01. The sequence goes on along the minus strand of JAPPFU010000023.1, from coordinate 13,730 downwards.
CGGAGCATCTCCTCGCGCCAGAGCGCCAGTTTGAGGCCGAAGGTGATGGGTTCGGCGTGGACGCCGTGAGTGCGCCCCATCTGGAGCGTGTGCTTGAACTCGACGGCGCGTTCGCCCAGCACATCAATGAGGCGGTCGGCGTCGGCGAGCAGGATCGCGCCCGCGTCGCGCAGTTGCATGCCGAGCGCGGTGTCCTTCACGTCGTTGGAGGTGAGGCCGAGGTGGATCCAGCGCCCCTCGGCGCCGAGGCTCGGCGTGATCGACCAGAGGAAGGAGTTGACGTCGTGCTTGGTGCGCGCGAGTTCCGCCTCCATCAGCGCGAAGTCGTAGCGCGCGCCGCGGATCTTCTCCATGTCCTCCGGGGGAATTGTGCCCTCGTTCGTCCACGCCTCGCATACCGCCACCTCCACGGCCAGCCAGCGGTCGTACATGCCTGGGTCTGACCAGACGGCGGCCATCTCGGGGCGCGAGTAGCGGGGAATCACAGGCGGCGCTCCGAAGGCGCGGGCGCGCGGGTGGTCGGCGCGGTTGCGTTGCGCAAGGGCAGGCGACAGGGAGTGGTTGTTCGAGTGCGGGGGTGTCGGCCCATCGTAGAGTGGCTCAGCGCTCGCGGAGGCGCTGCCTATGCGCCTCGAGCGCCTCGCGCAGGCTAGCATACTTGAGCGCCAGAATCTGCGTCGCGAGGATGGCCGCGTTGCGCGCGCCCCACGAGCCGATAGCGACGGTGGCGACCGGGATGCCGGGGGGCATCTGGACAACGGAGTAAAGCGCGTCCACGCCCTTCAACTCGGACGACGCGAGCGGGACGCCGATGACGGGCAGGGTGGTGAGGGAGGCGACGACGCCGGGCAACGCCGCCGCGCCGCCCGCCGCCGCGACGAAGACCTCCACGCCGCGCGCGGGCGCCTCTTCGACGTAGGCGCGCACCGCGTCGGGGTTGCGGTGCGCGGAGGCGACGGTCAGCTCTGCCTCTACGCCGAACTGGGCAAGCGTGTCCATCGTGTGCTGAACGGTCTCCTTGTCGCTGGCGCTGCCGACCAAGACTCCGACCAAAGGCATGTGCGCATCCTCCCGCGTGCTATCGCCTGGCTAGCGTAGGTGCGGCTCGCCCCATCGTCAACCGCTGCGATTACGCGCAAGCGGGATAGCCGCGGGGTTACCGCCGCCAACCCCCAAAAGATATAGTAAACGTTTTTTGGGGGTTACCCCCCCCCCCCCCCCCCCGGGGG